>JBDGXT010000351.1:0-2141 GCA_039584455.1 Gemmatimonadota bacterium | reverse complement strand
TGGGACCTCCAGGTCCGCTGGGGCTCGCTCGGCGCTGCCCGCCTGCTTCTTGGCGTGGAGGAGCACGACCTGGGGCACCAGCTGGTCCGCGTACGCGTCTGGCCTCGCTGGCCGCTCCGGGGGCCGCTCCTCACGTCAGTCTTCGGCGGGCTCGCGCTCGGGGCAGCGCGCGCCGATGCCTGGACGGCCGCGGTGGTGCTGGGTGGTGTGGCAGCCTTCATCGGACTCCGCACGGTGGTGGACGTCATGGCCGCGTTAGGTGTCGTGCGGCGCGCCCTCAAGCGGCTGGGACTCACTGGGCCGTGAGCGGGCCGGCCACCGGAACCGACTTCGCGCTGTACCGACGCCTGCTCCGGCAGGTGCGACCATACCGGCAGCACGTGCTCGCGCTGTTCGTGCTGGGGCTGCTGGCGAGCCCAATCGCGCTCCTCAATCCCGTGCCGCTCAAGATCGCGGTGGACAGCGTCCTCGGCTCGCAGCCGCTGCCAGGGTTTCTGCAAGCCGCTCTGCCCCAAGCGGTTACGGCCTCGAAGCAAGGAGTGCTGTTGTTCGCCGTCGCCCTGGTGGTCGGCGTCGCCCTGGTGGGCCAGCTTCGCAGCCTCGGCTATAACCTGCTCAAGACGTACATTGGTGAGAAGCTCGTGCTCGACTTCCGCGCGCGGCTGTTCGATCGGGCGCAGCGGCTCTCCCTCTCCTATCACGACACCACTGGCACCGCCGACTCGGTCTACCGGATCCAGCGAGATACCGCGGCCCTGAGCTACCTGACCGTCGAGGGAGCTGTCCCGTTCGTCTCAGCCACGGTCACCGTGGTGGCGATGATCTACGTGTCCGTCCGCATCGACGTGCAGTTGGCCCTGGTTGCCTTGGCGGTGGTACCGGTGCTGTTCATCGTGACCGGCATGGTGCGGCGCCGGATGCGGAGCCAGTCGAGGCAGGTCAAGAAGCTCGAGTCTGCGGTTCAGGCCGTGGTGCAGGAGACTCTGGGCGCGCTGCTCGTGGTCAAGGCGTTCGGCCAGGAGGACCGGGAGACGAACCGGTTCGTCCGACACGCAAGAAAAGGAGTGCGGGCGCGACTCCGGCTGACCCTGGTGGAGGGGAGCTCCGGTGTGCTGGTGGGGCTCACCACGGCTCTGGGCATGGCACTCGTGCTTTACGTCGGCGTGAGTCATGTGACGGCGGGCGTGCTCACACTGGGGCAGCTGCTCGTCGTCGTGGCCTACCTGGGGCAGCTCTATCAGCCCCTGAGGACCATCAGCCGCAAAGTGGCCGGCGTGCAGTCGCACCTTGCCAGCGCCGAGCGTGCCGTGGCACTGCTCGACGAGCCTACGGACGTCGCCGAGCGTCCCGATGCGCGTGCGCTGCGGCGGGCACAGGGTGCGGTCGCGTTCCGCCAGGTTTCCTTCGCCTACGAGCCGGGCTCTCCAGTGCTCCATGACGTCTCCTTCGACGCTCGGGCCGGCACACGGGTCGCCATCACCGGAGCCACCGGGGCAGGGAAGACCACGTTGGTCAGCCTGCTCACCAGGTTCTACGACCCCACGGCCGGTGCGATCCTGCTGGACGGCGTCGATCTGCGCGAGTACCGGCTCGCCGACCTGCGGGCCCAGTTCGCTATCGTCCTCCAGCAACCGGTGCTGTTTTCCACCAGCATCGCCGAGAACATCGCCTACGCGCGCCCCGACGCCTCCGAACGGGAGATCGTAACGGCGGCAGAGGCGGCCGGCGCGCACGACTTCATCCACAAGCTGCCGCGGGGATATGAAACCTCCGTTGGCGAGCGGGGCATGAAACTCTCCGGAGGCGAGCGCCAACGTATAGCGCTGGCCCGGGCGTTCCTGAAAGACGCACCCATCCTCATCCTCGACGAGCCAACCAGCTCGGTGGACCTGAAAACCGAAGCGGTCATCCTGGAGGCGTTGGAGCGTCTGATGCGCGGGCGGACGGTCTTCCTCATCACCCATCGTCCCAGCCCGTTGGCGGCCTGGGACCGGCACCTGCGACTCCACGTTCTGGGCGGACGCCTGGCTGAACCGGTCGGCGTGCCCGGGAGGGTTGGCTGATGAGCCGCCGCAAGCGCGTGGTCCTCACTGAAGACCTCCACGAGCATCCGGCGGTCAAGGCGTGGGCCACCGCCACTT
>JBDGXT010000350.1:0-2153 GCA_039584455.1 Gemmatimonadota bacterium | reverse complement strand
GACGCGCGCGAGCCGTACAGCCCGGACGCCGCCGCGCCCTTCAGAATCTCGATGCTCTCGATGTCGTCGGGATTGAGGTCGATGAGCCGGTTGGCGTACCCGGTGCCCCAGATGGGGGCTTCGATGGTGTTCGAGGCGTTCGTGACGACAACACCATCGATCACAATGAGCGGCTCGGTGCCGCCGAAGATCGTCTTGGTGCCGCGAATGCGGAAATAGACACCGCCGCCGGGATCACCCGTCGAGCTCGTGACCTCCACGTTGGGCGCCTTGCCGGCCAGCGCCGCGACCAGGTTGGTCTCCTCGCTCTCGCTGATCTCTTCGGCGCGGATGGTATTGATGGTCGCGCCGATCTTGGCGCGCTGCTCGCGCAATCCCTGACCCGTAACGATCACGGCCTCGAGCATGAAGGGATCGGCCTCGAGCACGAAATCCTGTGTGAGTGAGATGCCGGACGTGAGGGCCACGGTCACCGTTTGAGCCCGGAGCCCGATGCGTCGCGCGGTGAGCTGCGCCGTCGTTCCCGCGTCCACCCGCGACGCAGGCACGAAGAGCTGATAGGTGCCGTCCTCACCCGTCGTGGTCGTAAGCCGCAGGGTGGCGATCAGCACCTGCGCCTGCGACACCGGCTGCCCCAGATCATCGGTCACCGTGCCGGTAATCGTCATCTGCGCGGCGAGCTGGGAAGGACCCACCCATGCTGATAGGAGCAGCAGGGCGGCGGGGATCGAACGAACCCCTATCCTCCTGAGCGGGCGCGGACTCATGCTACACCTCCTCACCGAGGTGTCGGTACACCGTCTGCCAATTGATTGCAGTGCGGACTAGTTGACCTAGGTCAACGCAGTGACTGCGGTTCCCCCCACGACGTCCGACTAACCTGTGGTCAGCCGGCGGGATTTGCAAATGGATTGGTCGAGAATCGGGGTTGTCGCAGTCTGGCCGTCTAGCTCGCGAGGAGTGCCAGATGGGAGGTGGCGCCGTCGAGTGGGGACTCGTCGATTCGGCCTAGTTCGTCGCCTCTCGCTCCGACAAATCGCCGTTCCGTATCATGCGGATCATCGACAGGTGCTGCCGGTAGGTGCGCGTGAAGTGGTGACGACCATCCGCGTCGGCCACAAAGTACAGGTAGTCGCTCGGGGTGGGATAGAGCGCCGCCACGATGCTCGCCGTGGTGGGTTGAGTGATGGCACCGGGCGGCAGTCCGTACACGCGATACGTGTTGTACGGCGACTCCACGTCGAGATCATCGCGCGTTAGGCGTCGCCACCCGCCCAGCGCGTAGATCACCGTGGGATCGGCCTGCAAGCGCATGCCGCGCTTCAACCGGTTGTGGTACACCGACGAGACGTACGGCCGGTCGGCCTCGTGTGGCATCTCGCCCTCGATGATGGACGCCAGGACCACGACCTGGTGCCGCGACATGCCGAGCTCCTGGAGCCGCTCATTCCAGTGCGGCATCCAACGTGCTTCGAACGTGTCCACCATCTGCCGCACCAACTCGTGCGCGGTGACTTCCGTGGGGAAGTAGTACCGGGTCGGAAAGAGATAGCCTTCGAGTGACTCACCGCGTGACCCAACCCGCTTGAGCAGGTTCGCGTCGCGTGCGGCCACCTCGATGCTCTCCGCTTCGACGCCAAGCGATCGCTCGAGGCGACGCGCGACCTGAGCCAGCGTGCTGCGCTCGCGAATCGTCACCGGCGTGACCGGAATCGTGCCGCGACGCAGCGTCGCCAGCACCTCGCCCATTGCCCGGTGGGGCCGCAGCGGATAGGTGCCGGCCTCGATGCCGACGTGGCGACGGTTCACGCGCGCGAAACGCTCGAACTGCTCGGCGGACTTCACGATGTCGTACGCCGCCAGGGACTCGGCCACCGCCGCGATCGAGTCACCGGACGGAATGGTTACCCACACCGCGCTCGGTGGCGGGGGCACTTCACACCCCGTCACTGCGATCGTACAGAGCGAAACGAACGCAAAACGTGCTTTGAGCATGCGACAGGCTAGTAGTACCCCTGAATCCGGTCGGTGATGCAGCTAACGGTGGCTTTGTGCGCTCCCGCAGAATGAACGCAAGTCGCTATGGGAGAGGGAGTTCTACCCTAACGGTAGGCAGACGGTCTGGGTTCTGATCAGGCATGAACCTCGGCGCC
>JBDGXT010000076.1:0-14971 GCA_039584455.1 Gemmatimonadota bacterium | reverse complement strand
ACATCTCGTGTTCACCACGCTGGTGGCGTCTTCCCGGGAAGAGGCTCTCGAGATCGCAGAGAAGTATCGCCAGCCGGCGACGTTCGAGCGGGAGAGCTCGCTGGCCTGGACCCAAGCCCAGGTCCAGTTGCACCACCTGCGGACGAGCCAGGACGAGGCCCACCTCTTCCAGCGCCTGGCCAATCGTTTGCTGTACACCGATCCCACGTTGCGCGCGGCGACGCAGGTATTGGCTGACAACCGCACCGGTCCCTCCGGGCTGTGGGCGTACGGTATTTCTGGCGACCTTCCCATCGTGCTGGTGCGCATTGAGCGGGAGGAGGAACGAGACGTCGTACGACAGCTCGTGCGGGCGCACGAGTACTGGTACTTGAAAGGCATTTCCGCCGATCTGGTGATCCTCAATGCGAAGGCGACCTCCTACGTGCAGGATCTCCAGGAGTCCCTCGAAGCAATGGTGCAGTCAATCCAATCTGCGGTCGGCCACGAGCGGCGCGCTGAGGATGGAGGTGTCTTCCTGCTACGCTTCGACCTGCTTCCGGAGGAAGACCACACGCTCCTGCTCGCCTCCGCGCGGGTCGTGATCCTGGCGAGCCAGGGCACGCTGTCCGAGCAGGTGGTGCGGCTGCAGCGGGCGAGGCCGGGACCGGTGCCGCCGCGCCTCCGAGCGCCGCGCGAGCCGGCCGAGCCGGTTGCCGCCCCCACCCCGGAACTGGAGTTCTTCAACGGACTGGGGGGGTTCACGCCCGACGGCCGCGAGTACGTCACCGTGCTGGGCAAGGGACAGTGGACGCCGGCGCCTTGGATCAACGTGATGGCGAACCCGGAGTTCGGTTGCCAGGTCTCCGAGTCAGGCTCGGGCTATACCTGGTCCGTGAACAGCCGGGAGAACAAGCTCACGCCCTGGTCGAACGACCCCGTCAGCGACACCCCGGGGGAGACGTTCTACGTGCGGGACGAGGACAGCGGTCTGGTCTGGGGGCCGACGGTTCTTCCGATTCGGGAAGAACGCTGGCCCTACGTTATTCGGCACGGGCAGGGGTACAGTCGCTTCGAGCACGTGTCCCACGGCGTCGCGCTGGATCTGCTGCAGTTCGTGCCGCTGCGCGACCCCGTCAAGATCTCCCGCCTCACCCTGGAGAACCGGTCGAACCGCAAGCGGCGCCTCACCGTCACCGCGTACGCCGAGTGGGTGCTGGGGGTCGAGCGGAGCAGCTCCGCGGCCTTCGTAGTCACCGGGATCGATCCCACTACCCGCGCCATGTTTGCGCGCAGCGCGTGGAACGGCGAGTTTGCCGACCGGGTCGCGTTCGCCGACCTGGGGGGGCGCCAGACCTCCTGGACCGGCGACCGCCTCGAGTTCCTGGGCCGGAACGCGAGCCTCGACCATCCGTCATCCGTGGAGCGCGGCGCGGCGCTGTCGAGGAAGACGGGCGCGGGTCTGGACCCGTGCGCGGCCCTGCAAACGAAGGTGGAGCTTCAGCCGGGGGAGCGAGCCGAGGTGCTGTTCCTGCTGGGCGAGGGGAGCAACCAGGAGGAAGCCCGCTCCCTGGTCGAACGCTACCGCGCGATGGATTGCGACACGCCTCTCGGCGAGGTCCAGGATCACTGGAACCGAGTGCTGGGCTCGCTTCAGGTGGAGACACCCGATCCCTCGATGGACCTGCTCCTCAACCGCTGGCTCCTCTACCAAACGCTCTCCTGCCGGATCTGGGCCCGCTCGGCGTTCTATCAATCGGGAGGGGCGTACGGATTCCGTGACCAACTGCAGGACGTTCTCACTCTGGCGATGACGAGGCCGGACGTGGCGCGCGAGCACCTCCTCCGGGCGGCTGCGAGGCAGTTCACGGAAGGGGACGTGCAGCACTGGTGGCACCCCTCCACGGGACGCGGGGTCCGGACCAGGATCTCGGACGACCTGCTCTGGTTGCCCTACGCGGTGAATCACTATCTCACGACCACCGAGGACCGGGCAGTGCTCGATGAGCAAGTCCCGTGGCTCGAAGGGAGAGGCCTCGAGGAGCATGAGCAAGAGGCGTACTTCGTGCCTGAGCAGTCGGAGGAGCGAGCGACGTTATACGAACACTGCGCGCGGGCCCTGGACCGCAGCCTCGCTGCGGGCAGCCACGGCCTTCCACCGATCGGGGCCGGGGATTGGAACGACGGCATGAACCGTGTCGGGCACGAGGGACGGGGAGAGAGCGTCTGGCTGGGTTGGTTCCTCCACCTGAATCTGACGGATTTCGCCCGCATCGCCGACCTCCGTGCAGAACCAGAACGTGCGGGGCGATGGCGGGAGCGAGCCGCATCTCTCAAGGTCGCGCTGGAGGAGGCTGGATGGGACGGAGAGTGGTACCGGCGTGCCTTCTTCGACGACGGGACGCCGCTCGGATCGGCGGAGAACGACGAGTGCCAGATCGACTCTATCGCCCAGTCCTGGGCGGTCCTCTCCGGCGCCGCGGGCGGGCCCGCCGGGCCATGGAGAGTGTGGAGCGTCAACTCGTGCGGTGGGAGGACCGGCTTGTGCTGCTCTTCTCCCCTCCATTCGACAAGACTCCCATGGACCCTGGATACGTCAAGGGATACGTCCCCGGCATACGGGAGAACGGCGGGCAGTACACTCATGCCGCGATCTGGTCGGTCGTGGCGTTCGCCATGCTGGGTGAAGGCGACAAAGCCGTCGATCTGTTCGACCTGCTGAGCCCGATCTATCGCGCGAGCCGTCGTGCGGACGTTCACCGGTACAAGGTGGAGCCGTACGCCGTATCCGCAGATGTCTATTCCGAGCCTCCCCATGTAGGACGAGGTGGATGGACGTGGTACACCGGGGCTGCGGGCTGGCTCTACCGCGCGGGGCTGGAGTGGATCCTCGGATTCCGGAAGCGAGGATCCGCCCTCTGCATCGATCCGTGCATTCCTCGGGGGTGGAAGGGCTTCGCAATCACCTATCGTCACGGCGATACCCTCTATCGAATCACGGTCCAGAATCCGAAGGGAGTCTGCCGAGGGGTGTCACGAGCCAGTCTTGACGGAACCCTGCTCTCAGGAGAAGCGCTCGTGCCTTTGTCGGACGACGGCGGCGAGCACCAGGTCGAGGTGGTACTCGGATAGGCCCCTTTGTGGCGGATCCGGATGACGAATCCCGCCGAGCAGCCGGCGTTGATCACCTGGCCCCCCACAGATTTCAGGGGTATTTTACAGGCGACGAGCCATCGGATGAGTCTATGAAACTGCTGCTCATCAATCCACGATCTCCCGAGAGCTTCTGGAATCTCAAGTGGGCCGTTGATGTGGTCTTGCCCAAGAAGCGGGCCGTCAACCCACCGTTGGGACTGGCCACGCTGGCAGCGTTGAGCCCGGAGCATTGGAAGGTCTCGATCGTTGATGAGAACATCGAGCCCATCCCGTTGCATCCACAGGCGGATATCATCGGGATCTGCGGAATGGGAGTGCAGTTCGCGCGACAGAGAGAACTACTGACGTACTATAGGAACAAGGGGTTCTACGTCGCCGCCGGAGGTAGCTACGCCTCGCTCTGCCCGGAGTTATACGCTCCACTGGCAGACACGGTTATCGCGGGTGAAGCCGAGTACACGTGGCGGGAGTTCTGCAGGGACATTGAATCGGGCGAGCCCAAACGGCTGTATCAGGAGAGTGGCACTGTCTCCCTGACAGATTCTCCCGCTCCCCGCTTCGATCTTCTGGACCTGCCCAAGTACCAAACGGTGAGTTTGCAGTTCTCGCGTGGTTGTCCTTTCCGTTGCGACTTCTGCGACATCATCGTCATGTTCGGCCGCCGGCCCCGCACCAAGTCCGTTGAGCAGGTGGGCAAGGAGTTGGACCTGCTGAGAGCGCTCAACGTACACAACGCCTTCTTCGTCGATGACAACTTCATAGGGAACAAGCCGGCCGCGAAGGAGCTCCTGGAGTTTCTCAGGGACTACCAGCGTGAGCACGAGTATCGATTCCGCTTCGGGACGGAGGCGTCCATCAACCTGGCGCATGACGATGAACTGCTCGAGCTGTTTCGCCAAGCACATTTCGCGTGGGTATTCATCGGCATCGAGTCGCCAGATGCGGAGAGCTTGAGGGAAACGAAGAAGTATCAGAATACACGGCGGGACATGCTCTCCTCGGTGCGGCACATCTACTCCCATGGCATCGAGGTTCTCGGTGGCTTCATCGTCGGTTTCGACAACGATACGATCGACACCTTCGACAGACAGTATGAGTTCATCATGCAGTCGGGAATCCAAACGGCGATGCTCGGGCTCCTGACGGCGCTGCCCAAGACCCCGCTGTATGAACGCCTACAGAATGAGGGACGACTCATTGCCGGCGTGAGCGATGCGGAGAATACGCGGCTGGCCACGAACATCATCCCCAAGCGGATGGGCTACGACGACTTGGTTGGAGGGTACCGGACGCTGCTACGTCGGCTGGTTCGATACGACAGCATCGCGGGTCGCATCAAGAACAAGATCCGCTATCTCAGGAATCCACTTGGCGGGCGTGACTGGTCGTGGGTGGAGCGGCTGCAGATGCTGGGTAGGATCATTGTTCATGGAGTGATGCGGGGTGGGGTTGCGCGGTTCTTCCATTTCTGTCGATCCATCCCGTTGTCGCGGCCGAGACTCATTCCCCTGGTGATGCAGGATTGGGTCGTGGGGTTGGCGATGCGGGACTATGTGAACCGCTACTTTGTCGAAATGGCTGGCAAGGTAGGGGTGCGGGAAAAGGGCCACTTCAGCTCGATTCAGAAAGCCTTCCGGCGCTACGTCCGACAAGGAGCGTTGCAGGTATCCCTCGATGAGGTGATGAACGCGGGCGCTAACCTGTCGCTATCTATGAAGGCAGGGCTCGATCGCAAGTTCTTCGCTCACGCCGCGCGCCACCTTGAAAGCGTGCTCGCAGACACGACGTCGTCCGTCACCCTCCACATCGAAGAACTCCACGCAGCGCAGCGTCGCCACTTGCAGCGCATGCTGAAGCGCCTTTCGCGGTACGGGGATCGGCTATACATCGGCGCACGCGAAGAACTGAGGGAGATGATCGAGATCGACTGGTCGGCCTTCAGACTGGTCCCGTTGTCCTAGGCGGCGGTCGGGCAGGGCGCCTACTTCGTGGGATCGACCTTCCGTACTGCCTTCCCGTCGATGACGCGCCGGCCGAACGCCAGGCAGCGCTCGACGGCCAGCTCCTTGGTAGGGTAGGTGTTGGGCGCCCGGCAGCGCCGGGCCTCCGTACTGCTGTCTGCGGACGTGATGCGCACTTCGAGCGTCCAGCCGTGTGGGTCATCCTTGAGCCTGGTGGTGGGCTCGATCACGTGTCCGTTGTACTCGATGCGATTGGTCATCGTCCTCCCGGGTTGTCGTCCTCGGATTTGGCCGCCCCGCCTCGCTGCCGCCATTGCGCTGCGTCTCGCATCCCTCAAGCTGCTCCCTGCTCGACGGATGTAAACGCGTTCGCGTCGAGCCACACCCTGAACGCGTGCTCGAGCTCCTCCTCATTCCCGCCGGGGTTGAACGGCATGACCTCCCACCGCGTGCCGGCGCTCATCAGCCACCAGGCGGGTCCAGTGGCCGGCTGCGACCGCTTCGCGTCGGCCGGCCGGCCTTCGTACGACACGAAATGAAACTCACGGCCGCGGTGCTGCAGCCGCCGCTGCTCGACGAGGGTTCGGCTCATCGCAGGCTCTCCAGTGAATAGTACGGCTCGAGGCCGTCGATGATACGACGTCCGAACGCGTGGCAGCCGCGAATGGCGGCCTGCTCGGTCGGGAACTTCATCGGCGCGCTAAAGGCGCGCCGCCTCGTGCGGTATGCGATCACGAGATCCAGGGTCCATTGCCGGCTGCCGCGGATCTCGAACGTGCGCGGCGTGATCGTGCATCCGTGATAGGTGAGGGAGTTCAGCGGAGGCATCGCGACGTCGGCAGCAGGTCCAAGGTCACGAGCGCGGACTCATAACGCGAAGCATCAGGGTCAGGGCGCGCCTCCTGGAAAAAGAAGAAGCGGGATCAGCGCGGCGGCGCCTTCCCGCTTTCGCATGTTGTCCATGGGGCGACATGGCGCAGCGCCCGCCCTTGAAAGGTAGTCGGTTGTCGCCACTCTGGCAAAGGCGCTGACCGGGCCGGGGGACCCACCAGGGGCGCCCCATTCCCTTTCGGGGCCGAATCGACTAGCTTGTGAGCACGCTAAGAGGCACTATCGAAGCGCCACAGACAAACGCAACGGAATTGCAGGGGAACCGGCAACTGACGCGGCTCCCCTTTTTCTACGCGGCACCCTACCGCGGGGACACATCCGCGGACAACACGATGGACGATCGGCCAGTGCGGACATTCCGGACTCCGACGCGCATCGAATAGAGAGGAGTAGGTATGTCACGCATGACTGGCAAGGTGAAGTGGTTCAACGACCAGAAGGGCTTTGGCTTCATTACGCCCGACAATGGTGAAAAGGACTGCTTCGTCCACCACTCGGCGATCCAGGCGACGGGCTTCAAGACGCTCGGCGAAGGGGAAGCCGTGGAGTTTGACGTCGTGCAGGGCCAGAAGGGCCCAGCGGCGGAGAACGTCAGCAAGGTCGGCTAACCGTACTACTGTACGGTGACCCCTACTGGATTGGACGCGCCCGGCCTTGTGCCGGGCGCTGTCGTTTGGGCGACGTCACACGGCAAGTCACTGTGAGCGCAGGCCGACGCCCGCGGTTCCTCCGTCTGCGGCCTAGGCGCTCGTGTTTGCAGGGCACTCTCACGTATCGGTTAACTAGGGTAACCGTTCCTTGACAGGCCATTCCCTGTAGAGCAGTATGGCCGATCAAACGGGCGGATGTGCCTCCCGCTCCGCCGTTGTCGAACAGGACTTGCTGGCGAATCAGCGCCCTCGCTGCACGGACGCTTGTCCTCCGCAATACCCTACTAGCCATCGGTGGGCATCCGCCTGACACACGCAGACTAGCTCGCGGCGCAGCCGCCCAACTAGCGCCTGGCCCCGGGCCGGCCCACGGCACGTGATCCCACAAGGAGGAGTTGTCTCATGAGGACCCTCACACTCTCGCTTCTGTTTGTCGTCGCATCCCTATTTGCCAGCGCATCGTCGGCACAGGTTTCAGACACCGACGAGGCATTCTCTGTGTTGGAGCAAGCGATTGCGATGTTCAATGTCCGGGACTATGCGGCCTACGAGCCGTTGGTTGCGGACGACTTTGAGGCGTACACTGGCGTTTATACACCCCTTCGGTTCGTGGGCAAGGCAAGCTGGATGGCGTTCCTCCGCGGCCTTGACGCGTTTGCATCGGCTTCCTACGAGCAGCGGCATCCTGAGTGTCGTATTTACAACAGCGATACCGTCCTGTGTAATGCCTACTTCGTTTTCACTACCGTGTCGGAAGATGGTGTGGCAGAAACACAGAGCGGTCGCGAGAGCACGACGATCGTGAAGATCAATGGCAAGTGGCTTCTTGCGAATCATCACTTCTCGGCGCTGTTCTAGAGTCGCAGCATTCATCGGCATCTGCCGTACGGAACACGTCCACAAGGAGACGTACCATGGCACACAAGGGCAAGGTTCAGCTCATGCTTCTCATCGTTGCCCCGCCGGATCAAGCGGACGAGGGTGACCGCCTCTTTAGGAGCCACGCTCCTTGGATGGAGGCTACGCATCACCGCGACGGGGATAAGGCTCTCTTGAGCTACAACGTGTCCAAGGCGCCGCAACTGTCCAACCCCATGGACCCCAACTCGGCCCCAACCGGGAACACCTGCTTCATCCTGAGCGAGGTATACGAGACGGAGGCCGGTGTGGCCGACCACATGCAGCAGGCGGAATCGAGTTGGCAGGAGTTCCCGGAGGTGGTGAAGTGGATGGAGAAGTGCACAGTTATGGGAGCGCCGGCGGCCCCGATCATCAACTCGCTCTGGTGAAGCCAGAGCGACATTCTCGCCGGGTTTGAGGTGCCTACACGAGGCGGGTGCCGAGGGTGACCACGTAGCTCTGGTTAGTGCTCCCGCTCTGCACGTTCCAGGTACTCGATCAACTGCTCCTCGGGCAGCGCCGCCAGTTCTTCGTCGGTGACGAGTTCGAAGGGGTACGTGCGAGGCAGGAAGCGTCGCTCCCGAGACTCAGAGACGAACACCAGGCCCGACCTGGGCGGATGGGGGATGGCACCGCCCCGCGGCATGGTCCCGGACCAGACTGGCGGCTGCCGGTGGACTCGCCAAGTCTGACCGTTTGACTCGAATTCCCGTGTGTAGTCCTTGGGCGCCACGGCTGCAACAGTGGGGCGCTCGCCCCGGTCGGGGTAGACCCGATCGGGGGCACGAGGTGCCGGAATTGGGACATTTGGCCCAAGAGGCGGGAGATCGTCTGCAAGCGGGGCGGTAGGCGTGCAGATGACCGACCCTGGCGACCTGTCCCTGGAGTCCTGATCTGCAGCAAGAGAATGGAGGGATGAGTGAATAGAGTTTGGTGGATTGCGCTGATCCTGTGCCAGCCGATTGCATGTGATAGCACGACAGTTGATTCTGCGGCGGAGCGCAAGGCCGTGGCGGAACGGTTCTTTCGCGGCGTTTACGGATGTGAACCATCTGTCGTGCCGGAGCTTGGCGGAGACGACATTCTCATTAGTTATCCAATCTTCGAAGACCTGTTCGACACTCCGGCCATTCGTGGTCGGGAGAGCGTCGAGCAGTTTGCGACGGGATTCTGTAGTCGGTGGAAGGACGCCGAGATCACAATTCACGAGGCAATTGCCGAGGGTGATCGCGTAGCTCTGTTGTGGAGCTTTCAGGCGCGCAATGTCGCATCGGGCGAGCGGAGCAGCTGGGGTGGTATCACTCTGCTCCGCTTCGACGGGACCGGGAAGATCGTTGCGGAGATTGGTGAAGAGAGTGAGCCTGGTCCGGTTGAGCGACTGGCCGCCGGCGGTGCGACCAGATGAACCGTTGCTTTCGAGCACCCAGCAGGAATGCCATCGTGTCGGGAGGGAACACGGCAAAGCACGACACTTGTGACGGCAGGAACCGGGTGCACCAAGAACAAGCGCAGATTTGATCGTGGTCGACGCGAATCCGCTCCAGAATTTCAACGCAGTCCGGCACCTCAGGGGCGTGATGATTCGGGGTCGTTGGTACGAGCGGCAAGAACTCCTGCGGGTTCTTGAGCTAACCCGCAACGGCAGCCAGAAGGGTATTGACGGAACCGCTCGCCGCCGCCAATATGACAGCTTCCCACAAGGGCGGTTGTTCCTCCCGCTCCGCCGCCGACTAGGACTGTTGCTGCGAACTGGCGTTCACGCTCCACCTTCGCCTGTCTCACCGCAAGACTCCCGTCGCGCCGCAGTTGGAGAGTGGCAGGTACCGGCGCCCGTACCGTCCCGCAACGGGAGAGCATCATGAAGCGAATGACCATCGTTGAGTACGATGCCGCACCTCGCGAGGTGCAGGCCATCTACGACGAGATCATGGAAACGATGGGCAGCCAGGACGTGCTGAACGTCTTCAAGGCCCTGGGCAACAACCAGCACGTTCTCCGCGCGGTATGGTCGATGCTCAGGAACACTCTCGTCGAAGGGGAAATCCCGGCACTGCTGAAGGAGTTGATTCTCTTTCGCATTTCGATCAATGCGGGGAACGAATATTGTACGTCCCTGCACGCGCATGCCGCATGTAGTCTGGATTCGACGTTGAAGTATGACGACTTGAAGGCTCTGTCGGAGGGTGAGGCTCTCCCCAGTCTGCCAGCCTCGTATCAGGTGGCGCTGGATGTCGTTTCGCGAGCTGCGCTGGAGCCGGAGAGCGTTGCCGGCGAGGGCTTCGAACTGGAGGAGGAACTTCGCGACGCCGGATTCGCGGAGCCGGAAATCGATGAGTTACTCGCCGTCGGCTACTTTGCGGTCATGATGAACACGGTGACCGCCGCGTACGACATTCCGTGGGAGGCACCGTACCCTCCCGAAGCCTCGTAGCCCGCCCAACCGGCGGGATTCCGCGATGGCCGTTGCACGGCCCCCGGGTCCCGCGGTGACTCCGTACAATGGCCACTGAAGGCGCGCTCTCGACGCTCTCGCGATACGAGGCGCTCTTCGAGCTCTCGAGCGAAATCAATGCCTCGACGGACATCGCTCAGGTGGGCGAGCTCCTCGTGCGCCGCTTGAAGTACGTCGCAGACGTCTTCTCGTGGCGTTACTTCAGCCTCGAGCCCGAAGGGTCGCACACGGCCGGAAAGCAGGTTGCCATCGTCGTGGATGGCTTCCGGGGTCGGGCGACGGTGCACCAGATACCCGTTGACGAGCTGTGCAGTATCGAGGTGAACCTGTGGAAGGGGAGGAAGTCGCGTTTCCTCGAAGCAGAGGAGCTCGAAATCGCCAAGCAGACGCTCCCCGAGCAGTTCCGCAAACCCACCATTGTGCAGATATATGTCTGCCCGCGCTTCGGCACCGGCAGGCTCGAGAGCATGCTGCTCTACAGCAAGGTACGGAGTCCCTTCAACGAGCTGGACGTCAAGTTCCTCACCCTGGCATCTGAGGTATTCCACGGCAAGGTGTACCTGCTGTGGGAGCAAAAGAAGATGCGCGCCCTCGAGACGGCGTACCTGCAGCAGGAGATCACGCTGCGGCAAAGTGAGAAACTCGCCACGCTCGGAAGACTCAGCGCCGGGATGGCTCATGAGCTCAACAATCCCGCCGCTGCCGCGCAACGAGGCGCAGAGCAGCTTCGTGAGGAGATCGAGCGGCTCGCTCGAGCCGAACGCCGGCTCGGCGAGTCGGATCTGAGTGAGGAACACACTCGCGTCTTGGAGGACCTCGCAGCGCTCGCCAGAGAACGGGTCCGGGCTCCGGTAGATCTGGACCCGCTGACGCGCAGCGATCTGGAAGGTGAGATCGAGACGTGGTTGGAAGCGTGTGGTGTCGCGGAGCCGTGGCACTTCGCGCCGACGCTCGTGACGATCGGCTTGACCAAGAACGAGCTCGCCGGGATGGCGAAGGAACTGGGCGAGGACCGACTGGCGACGGCTCTTGGGTCCATCGCCAGTACGTACGCGACGCAAGCGCTCATGTCCGAGATTCGCGAGGGTGCGGGACGGATATCGGAGATCGTCAAAGCACTCAAGTCGTACACATACCTCGATCAGGCACCCGTCCAGGTCGTGGACGTGCACGATGGACTGAACGACACGCTGGTTATGCTCCGTGGCAAGCTCAAACAGGGCGTGACGATTCGTCGCAAGTTCGACACCGACTTGCCACGGATCCAGGCGGTGGGAAGCGAGTTGAATCAGGTGTGGACGAACATCATCGATAACGCGGTCGGCGCGATGCAGGGCCAAGGGACGCTGACCCTCGAGACATCCAGAAGAGATCCATGGGTGGTCGTTCAGATCATGGATGACGGTCCAGGGATTCCACAGGACGTACAGCCAAAGGTGTTCGACCCCTTCTTCACGACGAAGCCACCCGGGGAGGGTACGGGCCTGGGGCTCAACATCAGCCACAGCATCGTCGTGCAACGCCACAAGGGAGAGATCGAGGTTCGATCGAGACCTGGAGAAACCTGCTTCGAGGTCAGGCTTCCCCTGGAGGCGGATCTCGAGCAGACGGCTCAAGCCCAAGGAGATCAGTGATGTCGGAGCCGGTCATCATGACGGTGGACGATGACCCGCAGGTCTGTAACGCCATCGAACGCGATTTGCGGCGGCAGTACCGGCCGGATTATCGGATCGTCAAAGCCACGTCGGGCCAGGAGGCCCTGAACGCTGCCGACGCATTGAAGCGGCGGAACGACACGGTAGCGCTCTTCTTGGCCGATCAGCGCATGCCGGAGATGACGGGGGTGGAGTTTCTCAAACGGGCCGTCGCGCGTTTTCCGGAAGCAAAGAGGGTGCTGCTGACGGCGTATGCGGATACCGAAGCCGCCATCAAGGCCATCAACGACGTAGACCTCGACTATTACCTCCTCAAGCCATGGGATCCACCCGACGAGAAGCTGTACCCCGTAGTGAGCGATCTGCTCGAGGACTGGCAGGCGGCGTACCGGCCCGCCTTCGAGGGCATTCGCGTCGTGGGTAATGAGTGGGCGCCGGCGTCCCATCAGGTGAAGGAGTTCCTCGCCAGAAACAACATTCCCTATCTCTGGCTCGATGTGGAGGTGAGCGACGAGGCCCGCCAACTGATCGAGGGGACCGGTATGGCGAAGCCGGAGTTACCCTGTCTGTTCTTCCCCGATGGGTCTGTACTCTGCAAGCCGGACAATCGCGAGATCGCCCAGAGTGCAGGGCTGCAGACCATCGCCGACAGGCCGCTGTACGATCTGATCATCGTAGGAGCGGGGCCGGCAGGACTGGCGGCAGCCGTGTACGGCGCCTCGGAGGGTCTGCGCACATTGGTCGTCGAGCGCCAGGCTGCCGGGGGCCAGGCCGGAATGAGCTCGCGTATCGAAAACTACCTCGGGTTCCCCGCTGGATTGTCGGGCGCGGAGCTTGCTCGCCGGGCTGTGACGCAAGCGCGTCGCTTCGGCGTGGAGATTCTCACGGCCCAGGAGGTCGTGGGTTTCGCGGCCGACGGACCGTCGCGTACGGTGCGACTGGGCGATGGCACCGAGCTGTACTGCCGGGCAGTCGTCATTGCGACAGGCGTCTCGTATCGGCAGCTCAAGGCCGAGGGCATCGAGCGCCTGAGTGGCGCCGGTGTGTACTACGGTGCCGCGATGGGTGAAGGGGAGTCGGTACGCGGAAAGGACGTGTACATCGTGGGCGGGGCGAATTCGGCGGGGCAGGCGGCGATGTATTTCTCGAGATTCGCGAAGAGCGTAACGATGCTGGTGCGAGGCCAGTCACTCTCGAAGACGATGTCGCAATACCTGATTGACCAGATTGGTGAGACCGAGGGCATCGCGGTATGGACCGAGACCGAGGTGCGCGAAGTCAGCGGTGATGGCCGGCTCGAGCAGCTGGTGCTGTCGTGCGATGGCGGGAAGTCCACGAAGACCGTTCCGGCAAGCGGGCTCTTCATCTTCATCGGTGCGTTGCCGCACACCGATTGGCTGGGCGATACGGTCGCGCGTGACGAGCACGGTTTCATCCTGTCGGGACCGGAGGCGCAGGCGGCCGCCGCGCAGCGGGCGTTGCGCGATGTGCCCTCTCCCAGGGTATCAAGACGTTCCTCGGGTTGGCTTGCACCTGCCACGACCCTGGAGACTCCGGTGAGTCACACACCCTACATGCTGGAGACGAGTCTCCCCGGTGTCTTCGTGGCGGGCGACGTTCGCCACGGATCGGTGAAGCGAGTCGCCTCCGCCGTCGGGGAAGGGTCGATGGCGGTAATGTACGTCCACTTGTACCTGAACTCCACCTGATCGTGCACCGCGGCTGCGGCGCCCCACGGATAGTCATGGAGGACCACGATGTACGTAATCCGGAACACCATGTACGCAAGACCCGGCCACGGTAAGGAGCTGATCGAGAAACTCAAAGCCGCGATCCCGCATTTCGAGGCCATGGGACCCAAGAACCTCCGCGTCTTGGCGGACGTCGTCGCGACCACGTGGACCGTCGCGATGGAGATGGAAGTGGACTCGGTGAGCACCTACTTCGACATCCTTGAGGGGCGCGCCAAGAACCCGAGCCTCGCCGAGGCGATGAGCGGGTATACCGAACTCGTGACCGGCGGGAAGCGCGAGATCTTCAGAGTCGCCTGAGGAAGTGGGCTTCCGGTACAGGCGGATGCAGCTTACTACTAGGTAGACGGGCGCGTTCGTTGCGGAGTGAGGATAATGGGACTCGCCGATCTCTTCCATGCCATCGCGACCGGCCCAAAGCGCCGGCGCGAACTCTTGACGCCGATCGGGCTACTGGTCTTCGGGAGCACGCTGGCCGTCGTGATCGTCGGGGGCCTCTACACGGACCGGCGGCTGAATCTGCCGGCACTGTTGCCAGGCCTCCCTGGGGAGGTCGTGGGAGCCCCGATCCTGGCGGCCGGGGCGCTGCTGTGCGGATGGTGCGTGGCCGGATTTGTCCGGGCTCGAGGTACGCCCGTTCCCCTGAACCCCCCAGAGGAGCTCATCGCGAGCGGGCCCTATGCGTGGGTGCGCAATCCAATGGTCACCGGCGTCTTCGGAGCCCTATGCGGGCTTGGCCTGCTACTGCATTCGATCGGAATCGCCTTGATCTGGACGCCGGCCTACGTGCTCGTGCATGTGATTGAACTGAAGTGGGTAGAGGAGCCGGAGTTGACCCGACGGTTCGGCACGGCCTATACGGAGTACAAGAAGCAGGTCCCGATGTTCATCCCGCGGTTGCGCCGCCGTCGCCCGCCGTCCAACATGCGGTAGGAGCTCGCTCCCCTTACCAACTCCCGAATCGGCGCTTACGTTGTCAGAGCCCTTGGACAAGGAGGCCGGCATGCCACGCACCATGCCCCTCCCGGTTGAGACGCAGGTGCCGGACAACGTGGTCCTGGCCTACTGCGAGCGGTGTGGGGAGGAAGTAACCGGTTTGTGTGCCTGTGACGATCTGCCGATCGCCTACCGGTATGGCGTCTGCAGGTTGTTTGCGGGCACCTGCGAACGGTGTCGTGATCGACGCTCGGGTCGGGAGCGCGACGGACCGGCGGACTTACACTAGCCAGCGCCCGGCCCAGTGCCGGGCGCTGTGTTGTTGTATTCTGTTCTTGATTCCCTTGTGAGTCCCGCGGCGCACCGTCACGCACTAGTTCGGCGGTCTTGCGCCCTCTCGAATCCGGACGATCATCTCCGTAGCGTTCGTGTTGTCTGGGTTGAGCTCCAGGGACCGCTCGTAGGAACGGATCGCGTCAGCGTCGTGGCCGAGAACCATGTGCGCTTCGCCGAGGCTGTCCCACGTGTTGAACGCCTCCGGGAAGACGCGGGTGTTGAGCTCGAAGATTGCCAGAGCCTGCTCCGCTTTCTGAGTCCTCAGCAGCGCGTATCCCACGGCGTTGACCTCGGCCTCGACCCG
>JBDGXT010000349.1:0-2159 GCA_039584455.1 Gemmatimonadota bacterium | reverse complement strand
CACCATAAGAATGGAGTGACCATGCGACTCAGCCTACCGATTGCTCTCACCTTCGGCGCTGCTGTGATGGTGGCGGCGGCATGTGGTGGTGGACAGCCCGAACCGGTGGTCCCAGCCGTGGACTCGGCGGCGATTCGGGACTCCATCCGGCGAGCCGACTCGCTCGCGGCGGTTGAGGCAGCCCGGCGCGATAGCATCGAGCGCGCGCGGATGGAGGAGCAGCAGATCCGCCGTGAGCGCGAGGAAATGGCGCGGCGCGAGCGTGCGATCACCGCTGAAGTACGTGCGATGCTGCAGAACGTGATCAACTTCGACTTCGACAAGTCGAACATCCGCGGAGGGACGGACACGGAGATGCTGGAGCAGAAGCTCGCGGTCCTCCAGGCCAACCCCAACGTGATGGTCGAGGTCACGGGCCACTGCGACGAGCGCGGCTCGGACGAGTACAACATGGCTCTCGGCATGCGGCGTGCGCTGGCGGCCAAGAAGTGGCTCACCGACCGCGGGATCGCCGACAGCCGCGTCACGGTTCGTTCGATGGGTGAGGAGATGCCCGTCGATCCGGGCCACAACGAGGATGCCTGGGCCCAGAACCGGCGCGACGCGTTCGCGGTCACGGCCGGCGGTGAGAAGCTGGTGAAGCCAGCCGGCATGTGAGGCACTTCGGGTTCCTCGCGGCGACCTGCGTCGCACTGAGCGCCTGTGCGCTCAAGGGTGACGTACGGCGCGTGGAAGAACAGCTACAGCAGTACCGAGCAGAGACAGCCCGCGCCGACTCGGCGCGGGCTGTCATGCTTGATCAGGTCCTCTTGCTGCAAGAGCGGCTGCACGACTCGCTCAGCGTCTTGCAGCGGCGTCTCGCGGCGTTCCAGGGTGACGTGCGCACCGACATGACCGACGTGCAGCGCCAGTTGGTGCAGATCCAGGAGCTGACCGGACAGAGCCAACAGCGGCTCACCGAGCTCCGCGGCCAGCTCGACACACGAGCGGCCGTGCCGATCGTGGCGGCGCCGGCAAGCGGAGATACGGGCGCCGCGGCCGCACAGGCTCAGACGGGCGGCGGCGTGACCGCCGAAGAGCTCTACTCCGTCTCGCTACAGCAGCTGCGCCGGGGCAGCCCGAACACCGCCCGCGCCGGGTTCGGCAGGCTGCTGGCCGACTTCCCCAGTCACCCGCGGGCCGCCGATGCGCAGTTCTTCATTGGCGAGACGTGGGAGGAATCCGAGCCCGACTCGGCCGCCGCGGCGTACGAGCTGGTGATCCGCAACCACCCCGACTCCCGTCACGCGCCCACGGCGCTCTACCGCCTCGGTCTCATGGCGGAGCGTCGCGGGGACCGTCGCGCTGCGCAGGTGTACTACAGTCGTGTCATTGCTGGATATCCTCGGTCCGAGGAAGCCCAACTCGCGCGGACGAAGCTCGGCAATCCGGACGGCTGAGGGGCGGCCGACTCCGGCCCCAGCCTCATGACCAAGCAGACCGCCAAGGGCGACATGCCCTTCCTCGACCACCTCGAAGAGCTGAGGTGGCGCATCCTGTGGAGCCTCGCGGCACTCCTGCTCGGGGCGGGGGTCAGCTTCTACCTGGTGCAGCAGTACGACGTGCTGGAGCTGCTCAAGGAGCCGATCGCACCGTACCTGCCCGACGGCAAGCTGTTCGTCACCCGCCCTACCGACGCGTTCCTCATCACCCTGAAGCTGGCCATCGTGATCGGTGCGATCATGGCTTCGCCGGTCATCTTCGCTCAGTTGTGGCGGTTCCTCTCGCCGGCGCTGTACGAGCACGAAAAGCGCTACATCGTTCCCGCGCTGCTCGCGGGGCTCGGGTTGTTCACGGCGGGGGCCCTGATGGCCTACCTCTGGGTCCTGCCCGCGGTGTTCCGCATCTTGCACGGCTTCCAGTACGGATTTCTGGAGTGGATCATCACGGCCGACGCCTACTTCAGCTTCGCCACGCGGCTGATCCTCGCCTTCGGCCTGATGTTCCAGCTCCCGCTCGTGATGGTGATGCTCTCGGTGCTGGACCTGGTCCGGCCCAAGACCTTTGCCAAGCACCGCCCCATCGCGCTGGCGGCCGGCGCGATCATGGCCGCGCTGCTCACCCCGCCCGACGTGTTCTCGATGCTCATGATGATGCTGCCCATCCTGCTGCTCTACGAG
>JBDGXT010000075.1:0-9806 GCA_039584455.1 Gemmatimonadota bacterium | reverse complement strand
GGGTATGACGCGAGGGATGATCGTTCTTCTCATCACATCACTTCTGCTACCGAGCGCTGCGGCCGCCCAGGACGGCTTCCGCTTCGAGGTCGTCACGGAGGTACGCACGACGCCAGTCAAGGATCAGGCGCGCACCGGCACTTGCTGGAGCTTCGCCTCCTCGTCGTTCATGGAGACGGAGTTGCTCCGCATGGGGAAGGAGCCGGTCGATCTCTCCGAGATGTTCTTCGTGCGCATGACGTACCCACAGAAGGTTCGGAACTACGTGCGGCTGCACGGCAACACGGCGCTGGGCGAGGGCAGCCTCGGCGGCGACGTGTTCCGGGCGGTGCGGGAGTACGGTGCGGTGCCGGAGTCGGTGTATCCGGGTCGGCGCTACGGGGCCGACCGGGGATTCTGGACGCCTATCTGGGAGAGGTGCCGACGGAATTCGTCTACGACGGGAAGACCTACACGCCGCGCTCATTCGCGGACGAGCTGGGCCTGCGCGTGGACGACTATGTGGAGCTCACTTCGTTCAGCCACCACCCGTTCTACGAGTGGTTTGCGGTGGAGGTCCCGGACAACTGGGCGCGGAACGAGAGCTACAACGTGCCTCTCGACGAGCTCATGGGCGTCATCGATCACGCCATGGAGCGCGGGTACTCCGTAGACTGGGACGGCGATGTGAGCGAGCGCAGCTTCTGCCATAGCAAGGGCGTGGCCGTGCTTCCCCTGGAGCCGTGGAGCGCCCGGGATGAGGAGGCGCGCAAGCGGGTGTGCACCGTTGCCGAGGCCGAGGTCGAGGTCACCCAGGAGCTGCGACAGCAGGGCTTCGACGCCTACACGTCGACGGACGACCATCTGATGCACCTGGTCGGGATCGCGCGCGATCGGGACGGGACCAAGTACTACCTCACCAAGAACTCGTGGGGCGTGACGGGTGCGGAGGATGGTTTCCTCTACATGTCGGAGGCGTACGTGCGGGCCAAGACGATCACGGTCGTGGTGCATCGCGAGGCGCTGCCCGACGGCCTGACGGGGAGGGTGGCGCAGCGGTAGCTCGGGCGCCCAGGCCTGTGAGCGTGGAGAGGGCCGGCGGAAAAGCCGGCCCTCTCGTTGCAACTAGTCCGGGAGCCGCAGCAGCAGGCGGTCGGCGCTCCCTCCCGGCCCCCCGACGGAGGCGTCAGCGTACGCCATTAGCAGCGTGTAGCAAACGACGAGGGAGGAGTGGGGTCTCACACCGAGCATTAAGGGCGAGGTACCCGCGCGAGTTCCCGGAAGTTTCCCGGGTGGGTCAAAACGACCCACCCAGAAGGCCGACATAGGCACGGAGTGGTCCTCCTACGAGAGCTTGCTCGTGACTGCTGTCACGGCACCTTCCACCGTGGTTCGCTTTCCACATCGCGCACGATTGCATGTCTCGATCGCGAGCCTCACCAACAGCGACATGCGTCACAGATTCCTCTCCCTGTCGCACTTAAAGTGAGCCGTCAGCCGGCACTCCAATCGGAGGAGTCAGTTCATGGGGAGCACTCTCGACAGCCAGGGCCCGGATTCGCGGGTGAGTGTCGTGAGGTACAAGGGCCGCTACCTGTTCCTCATTGATGGACGTGGTGACGCGGTGTTTGACAAGTCGTGGGGGATCCGCACCTATGCCACCGAGGAGTTGGCGCAGCGGGCGGGCGAGCTGTACCTGCGTACCGGCGTGACCGCGCCCGAATAAACCGTGCACCCGGGAGAGGCCGTGCCCGCTTCGTCCAAGCGGAAGCCCGACCACGACAGTGGCGTCACTTCGCGCATCAGCGTTGTGCCGGTCCAGGGCGGTCGCTTCACCTTCCTGGTGGACGGTCAGGCCGATGTCACCTTCGACAAGTCCTGGGGTGTGACCTCCTACCCCAGCGAAGAGCTAGCTCAGAAGGCCGGCGAGTACTACCTGAGGCAACGCGCACAGGCTGCCTCCTTCGCCGCCGAGGTCATGGGCAGCGGGCCCCTTGGCGGGGGGACCTGAGCCCCACGCGCCACAGCCGACGACCAGAGGGCCCCGCAGCCTGCCGGGCGCTGCCGATCTGGCCTCCCAGCTCCGGTAGCCCGAATTCAGTCCTGCCGCTGGGTGCTGCGGGGCTCTCCCTCTTCTCCCTCTACCGGTTCCCTCCCTGCGCACGTAGCTGCTCGAGCTTCAGCATGGCGTTGGCGTTCTCCGGATCGAGCGCCAGCGACCGCTCGTAGCTCTCGATTGCCAGCGCCGTTTCGCCGGCTGCCATGTACCCCTCGCCGAGGGAATCGTAGGTGTTGGCCGACTCGGGATACTGCTCGGTGTTCAGGCGAAAGACGGCGATCGCTGCGGGGTGCTGCTGCTGTCGGAGCAGGCGGTGGCCGACCGTGTTGAGCATCTGCTCCACGAAGGGGGGCCCGGGGTACTGGCTCTTGAGCTCGTGGTACCGCTGCGTACCGGCCTCGGGCCCCTCCTCGCGATAGGTGTACAGCAGGTCTGCCGGCACGTACATGCGCTGGGCGAAGACCGACTGGGGGAAGACCTCCACGTTGTACTTGAGCATCTGCACCGCGTCGGCCAGCCCGCCGCGAGCGTTCACCCGGGTGGCGACGTCGGGCCACACGATGTCGCTGAAATCGTACGAATACCGCCCGTAGTAGCGCTCCTTGAGTTCCTCGTACTCCTGTTTGGCGCCATCGAAGCCGCCCTCGTCGTACGCCTCGAGCAGGATGCCCTGTAGCGCCCGCGGCTGCTGCACGCCGTGGTGGCACGTGGCGCAGGTAACTTCGATGGCGGGGTCGGAGCGCTCGTCCAGTTCCGCCAGGTGCTCGTTGTTGATGTGCTGCACCATGCGTAGCATGACGCGCGCCTTCTTCTTGGTCGGCTTGTCGTCGGCCGCGAAGTCGAATTCGGAGAGGGGCATACCCTCCTCCCCAACGTGGCAGAACTGGCACCGCACCCCGAGCGCTCGCGTGAAGCCGGCCATCATGCCCACGAGCTCGCGCGTTTCGATGTCCTCGGGCAAGACCTGTAGGTTGGTCAGGGAGTCGGGTGGCCACTGGCCAGCAGCTGGCGCGGCGAAGAGGCCCACTGCGAGAACGGCCGTCGGGAGGTAACGGCGGAGAGGCATGTCGGTCCCCTGGTAGGAGTTGTTGCCTTACAACGACGGTGAGACCGAGGCGGTTCCAGATGCGAAGCCCCACCGCGCCGGCAGCGCGATGGGGCTCACTTGTGGAGAGGGCGCGGCGCGTCAATCCGCACGCCGAGAAGCTGCCCAGGCGTCAACCCTGCACGATAATCAGGTACTTCGACCCACTCCAGAACTCGTCGGGCGAGGTGATCCTGAGATTGCCGGACACCCGGCCCTTCTCGTCGGGCGGGGTCTCCAGAAACACAACGTCCTGCCGCGATACGATCTTGTACTCGTCTCCCGAAGCCGGCAGCTCGATCTCGGTCACGTCGCGCCGGTCGATCGGCGTGAAAGCACTCTCGTCGAGCTCGCGCGCCGGCACCAAGGTTTCGCCGCGCTTGCCGAAGATGAATAGAAACCGGGCGCCGCCTTCCTTCTGGATGATGCCCCGCTCCAGCAGCTCGTCCTTGGTGCCGATCACGTAGAAGACGGTGTTCGTCTCCGCCTCCAGGGTGTCGACCTGGGCGGCGAGCTGGACGTTCTCGGCGTGCAGGGACTCGATCTGCTCGGTGAGCTGGGTGATGGTCACACGCTGGGATTCGATCACGCTCTCGTAATTGGAGATGGTCTCCTCGAGCGTTCCTCGCAGGCTGTCCGACAGCGCCGAGAGGGCCCGGATTCGGGCGCGGCTCTGCCGCAGGCGCCCCTCGGTCTCTTCCACCCGAGCCGTGACGTACCGGATCCGCTCCATGACCGAATCCCGCCGGGCCTGCATCGGGGACTCGGCGGCCACAACCAGCCGATCGCCCTCCACCCGGACCTCGGCGAGTTCCGCGCTGATCTCGCTCATGAGCCGCGCGTTGTCGGCCACTTCCTGCAGCAGGCTGTCGCGCTGGGCGGTTGCCAGCGCCAGCTCGTTCAGCTTCTGCCGCACTTCCTCGGACGGCCCGCAGCCGACCAGTGCCATTAAGGTCACCGGGAGCCAGAGTTGTCCTCCAAGGGTCTTCTGCAACGACATTGCCACACCTCCCGCGCTAGGGCGCACGCATGGATTGCTCGGTGATCACCGGCTGGAAGTCCCTCCCTCGGGCCCGCGGCCGGCTCGATCCGCAGGTAGATGCTACCCAGGGGTGCTGTCACGGGCTTGGCGAGTTCATTAAGAACCGATGACAGTCGGATGACGGGTGTCCGCAGCGGGTCAGTTGTGCGGCGTCGCTCCTTGCGTAATCCATTGCAGCGCTTCGCGTACCAGCTCCGGCCGCAGCACGTGGCCCCCCTCGTATTCGCGGAACGTGACGTCGTAGCCGAGCGCGCTCAGGGTATCGCGGGCGAATGCGCCCAAGTCGTAGGGCACGGCCTCATCGTCGGGGCTGTGAGCGATGTAGATGCGGAGGCTCGCGCCCCGCTCCAGGACTCCCTCCACGAACCACCCGGGATGGAGCCCCCCCGCGATGGCAATCAGCCCGGTGAAGATCTCGGGATGGTTGAGGCCGGCGTGCATGGTGAAGCCCGCCCCCTGTGAAAACCCGAACAAGTACACGTCCTCGGCTCGGTACTGCTCGGCGAGTGCCCGTGCGACGTCGGCAATGTACTTGATGCTCCAGGCGGTGGCCTGCTGGTCGGGAGCGCCGGGCCCCAGATGGACCAGGTTCCAGGCGTACGCCACACCGCGTCTCCCAGGGAGGGCGTAGGGACCCTGAGGTGTGGCGAAGATGACGCCGGTCTCCTCGAAGATCTGCCCCAACCGCATGATCCCGTCGGGGGTCCCGCCGATCCCGTGCAGTCCGACGACCAACGGGTAGGCCCTCGTCGGATCGTAGTCTTGCGGGAGCCGCACCTGGGTCGGGTGCATGGTGACCGCGTCGAGCCACACGGTGTGGGACTGCGGCTGCTGCGCCGTCAACGCGGCGGCGTGACACAGGATCAACGCGGTGGTGGCGCCACAGAGCCGTGCGCGTCTCATTGTGCCCCTCCGGGCTCAGCGGGGACGTGTGGGAGCGTGTTGGGAAGGGTGGTCGGGTCGACGCTGTGGCGCTAGGTGTTGTCGGTCTGCGATCCGGCTGCGCGCGCGAGACGACGCACACGGGGGTGCGGGTCCTTCACGTGGCCTGCCAGCGCTTCGGCCGCCTTGGGGTGAGAGATCTGCCGCAGGGCCGTCGCCGCGGTGCTGCGCACTTGCTCGTCCCAGCGCCGCCCGAACAGCAGGAACTGGCGCTCGTCCAGGATCTTGGCGAGCGCCTCGATGCAGGTGGCGTCACCCACCTGGCCCAGGGCTTGGCAACAGGCGATCAGCACCTTGGGCTCCTCCGTCGACTTCCGAATGGCGAGGAGCGCCTCGACCGCGGCCGTGCTGCCCAGCGCCGCGAGGCTGCGGACCGCGCCCTTGGTGGCGTCGGGGTCCTCGTCCGTGGCGTACGGCGTGATGAGGTCGATCAGGTCATCGCGCTTGAGCCGCTCGAACATGCGGAACCCGGCGCGACGGACCTTGGAGTTGTCGTCGGCGAGGGCACTGGCCAGCTCGTCCGCCAGGTCCTTGGTGACGAAGTCCGCCACCTCGAGCAGGCGGAACCGCTGCTCCACGATCGGCTCGGTAGCCAAGGCCCGCTTGACCTCCTTGCCGGCGAGCGGCCCCATCTCGGCGAGCAACGCGGCCGCGATCTGGCGCACGCGCAGGTCGCGCTCCTGCTTGATCACCTCGATCGTGAGCGGGATCGCCTCGCGTCCCATGCTGCCCACGACCTGGGCGGCCCGGCCGCGTCGCTCCGCTTCCTCGGCGCGCAGGTCCTCGATGAGCAGCGTCTGTACCTCGGGCTGTAGCGGGCGGTCGAGCAATCGGGAGAGCGTGTCGGCGTCGGCGTAGCCGGCGTCCTGCATCTCTTGCTGCCGAGTCTTGAGGGCCAGCAGGACGCGGCTTGCCAGCGAGTAGTCGCCGAACTGAATGGAGATGTTGGCCATCGCGTGCAACACCGACGCGAACTCGCGCAGTACCTGCGGCTCGGTCTCGCCTTCGAGCCCCTTGAGGATCTCACCCACCGCCAGCTCGCCCATCTTGCGCTGCAACCCGAGGATCAACAGCTCGAGGAGGGCACGGCATGCTTTCACCGTGCGCTCACGGGTGGACGTGTCCTGGTTCTGGAAGTCGCCGAACATCTTGCGGATCAGCTGCTGCACCAGGTCCCACTCGCCCTTCACGAGCAGCTCCTTGCCGAACCGCGGCAGGGCCTCCAGCAGCGCCTCGCCCGGCTCCTCGGCGAACTGCTCCATGAACTTGGCCGTCGCCTCGACGTCGGCGGTCTCGTCCTCGACGATGTCCACGTCGGCCACCAGGCTTTGCACGACGCCAATGGTGTACTGGCGCTGGTTGAACGTGATTCCGGAGATGGCCCGCTGCTGCGCGACCTCGTCCCAGTACGTACGGTCCGCGCCGGCGGGCGCGTCGCGCAGAGCGCCGAGTAGCGACTCTACGTCCGCTTCGGAGAGGTCGGCGAGGAACGTGACGCTCGAGATCCCGACCGTGTGCAGGAGGTCCAGGACGCTCGTCGCCAGCACGTCGTACGCCGATGTGTCGACCCGGGCGCCGTTCACCAGCAGCGACTTGTCGAGGCCGGCCAGCGTCAGCACCTGGTGTCGTTCCAGGATGGACTGGAGCGCTTCGTGGAGCCGCTGGATGGCGGTACCCACCTGGCTGCTCTCCAGTGGGTAGAGCTTCACGATCTTGGCTCCGCCCTGGAGTCCGCGGAGCACCTCGGGGATCAGCGCCAGCGCGTCGGCTGCGAGCTCCACTTCCTCGGTGGTCGGTCGTCGGACTCCAGCCACCGCCTTGCGTCGTACGACGCGCGAGTAACGCACCTGCTCGAGCTCGATGTGGATCAGGCCGCGCTCGGCGGCAAACTGCTTCCAGTAGCCCTGAGTGATCGACTCCGGCTTGGCCTTGCTGAGGGTGTCGATCAGTGGCGCGAGCTCGTCGTCCGTCAGTCCCTGTCGCAGCGTCATGCCCTTCAGCTCGGCCTTGGTGAGGAGCTCGCGGAAGGCGTCGGACAGGGCGCTGAACTCCGAGACGTCGAGGCGCTGGCCATTGGCGAACAGGAAGCGCTGCTCCTGCGAGAGGTGGAGCCATTCATTGCTGGACAGAACGGCATCCGTGGCCGCCTTCACCTCGCTGACTGATTGCTGCACCGCCTTGCTCTCGGGCGGGTAGAGCTGGATGTTCCGCACCGCCTTGGTGAAGGCGCGCAGCACGTCGGGGACCAGGGGCAGGCTCTCCGGCACGAGGCGGCGCTCCTCCTCGACCTCCGCCTCCACGATGTCGCCGGTGTATTCGGCCGCCTCGCGCGGGTCGAACACCATCTGGCTCTGTGCCAGCTGGGCGCGCTCGTAGCGCCGCGCCTTCTCCTGATTGGAGGAGCGCTTGTAGTGGTAGGCGAGCAGCGAGGCCGAGGGGAGCAGCCGTTGCTCGTACAGTCCTTCCTGGTAGTTCCCGATGTGCTCGTGTAGCTCCTCACGCCGCTCCGGGTTGATCACCCCGTAGCTGATCTCCGCGACCTGCTTGCCGAGGAAGCTCATCACCTCGTCGTTGATCTGGAAGTCGAGGCTCACCAGGCCCAGTGCCTCGGCGCGATCCAGGAACTCGAGGACCCGGTTCTCGTCCACGTCGGAGCTGCCCGATAGCACGCTCACCGAAACGTCGTCCCCCAGGGCGGCGGCGCGCTCGAGGATGTCGCGCCCCTCGTCGTCGAGCTGGGAGATCTTCTGCATCACGATCTCCTCGAGCGAGCGCGGCAGGTACCCGTCCTCCAGGGGCGCGATCACCCACTCGTGTCCCTCCAGGCCGACCCGGCGGTCGGCCACGAGCTTGCGAATGATCTCGGCCAGGAAGAGCGGATTCCCTTGGGTCGTAGCGGCGAGTTGCTCCTCGAAGCCCTCAGGCATTCGGAGGCTAGGGAAGACGCCGCGCAGATACTCGGCGATGTCGTCGCCTCCCAACGGCGTGAGCGGCACGCGCCGGATACCTAGCTCGCCCTGTCGCGAGGCGCAGAACCGCTCCAGCGGGGGCGATTCCTCCTCCCGCATCAGCTTGAGAGAGTCGAGCGTGGAGCCGCACACGAACAGCATCAGCTCCTTGCGCTGCATCAGCATCCGTAGCAGGAGCAGCGACGCCTCGTCGGCGTAGTGGAGATCGTCTACCAAGAGAATGAGGGGGCGGTGCTCCACGACACGCGGCAGGAACCGGACCAGGGCGACACGCGGCAGGAACCGGACCAGGGTGCCGAAAATGCCCTGCCGCAGCTGGCTCTCATCCTCGTCGGGAGGGGGCGCGCTTGCACGCCCGAGTTGCGGCAGCACGTGCGACAAGTAGCCGAGCTCCCGGTCGCTGAGGCCCGGGAACACCCCCTGACCGGAGTCCGCCCGCTCGTTCAGGAGGGCCACGAGCGCGCGCGTGATCAGATAGTAGGGTCGGAAGCCCTCTTGCTGGTCGCCCGCCACCCTGACCACGCTGTAGGCCGCGTTCCCGGCCAGGTTGCTGCGGACTGTCTCGAGGAAGGCCGACTTCCCCATCCCCGGTCCACCCTCGACGAGCAAGAACTGGCTCTCCCCGCGGGCCAGCGCCTCGAGCCCGCCGGAAACGACGGATAGCTCGTCGTCCCGCCCGGCGATGCCGGTGGCGATGAGGCGGTGCAGCGCCGTCTTGGGGAAGACCTTTCGAGGGTCTACGTCGCCGGCGGTGGCTGCCTGGTTGCGGCCGGACTGCTTGGCGTGATACAACGCGGTGTCGGCCGCCTGGAACAGGGCCTTGGGATCCCGGCCGTCTTCCGGGGCACACGCGACCCCGATGCTCATCGTGATCGGCAGGGTCAGGCCCGCCTCCCGGAGGCGGAAGGGTCGGTCGCGCGTCAGCTGCAGCAAGCGGTCGGCCACCTCGCCCGCCGCCGCCCGTTTGGTCTTGGGCAGCAAGACGATGAACTCGTCGCCCGCGAAGCGAATCGGGATGCCGGTCTCGCCGGCCACTTCCTTGAGCAGGGCGGCCATCCAGGTTAGCACCTGGTCGCCGGTGTCGTGCCCCTGCGTGTCGTTGATCTGCTTGAAGTGATCTAGGTCGATGATCAGCAGGGAGAGCGGATGCTCCTTGGGACTGTCCCAGTGCACCTGGTGCTCGAGATAGCTCCGCAGGTAGCGGCGGTTGTGAATGCCCGTGAGCTCGTCCTCGAAGACCAGACGTGACGGGTCCTTGCCCACGTGCTTGAGGAAGTCCACGAGCTCGTGGTACTGGGAGGGACGGCTTTCTCGGACTCCGGTCACCTTGCTGCTGTCCTCCTGGACCGACTTGGCCGGCGCGGCCGATGCCCCGTCGGATGCGGGACAAAATGCGATTCACTGGCGCGCCGGGCAAATCCGGTGCACCCGCGGGACCAGCCGGGATCGTAAGTGGCTTAGTTTCATCCATTTACGGGGTCACCGAAGTGACGGCCCTCACAGGTGGCGCCCTGGTGCCCGCCCGGGCGACATCGGTAACTCCCATTGCCAGTTATAGTTACCTGGAGAATGCGCCACACCGAATCGCCGGAGGCAGCCCACGCGCTGCGGCTGCGAGGGAACGTCCGCGCCGCATCGGCGTATTGGCTGGAACCTCTCGCCCTGGAGCCGTTCGTGAAGAGCCCCACCACGCTGCCGTTCCTCTCGGCGGCCGCCCTGGCCGTAGCCTGC
>JBDGXT010000348.1:0-2169 GCA_039584455.1 Gemmatimonadota bacterium | reverse complement strand
CGGCCGCGGCGCCGCATCGACGGCGCCGCGCGCTCCAGACGTTGTGCCGGCATGAGCGTCATCTTCGCCAGCGCTTGCATCAGGGTGAGGTGCCCCTCGTCCCTGGTGAGCCGCCCCAGCACGTGCGTGAACGTGCCCGCACCGCGCGGGTGACCCTTGCCGTTCACGATCACGCCGTCGCTGGTGATCATCACAAGGGGATGCGTCAGCGCCGTCAGCATCTCGTCCGTCGGGATGAAGAACGTTACGATGGTGGCTCCCCGCTGCCGCCACAGGGCGAAGGTCTCGGCGTTGAGTCGCTCGCCCGTCTCGACCAGCATGATGGAGTCCACCGTGACACCGCCGAAGCGCTCCTCCCAGCCCGGGTCGTACAGCGCCGATTCCAGCCGCGTGCTGTTGGCCAGGTACGGGTGGATATCGGCCATGACGTCGACGCCATGGCGCCGCGCCCCCTCGATCATCTCCAGGCAGGCGTCGATGGATCCGATCGCCGAGGAGACGAGGTGCACGATTTGCGCCGACGCGCCGGTGATCGCGGCGGCGGCGATCACCTCCTGCACCGACTGCACGATCGTCTCGGGGAAGATCGAGCCCTTGTAGCGGGAGTGCACATGCGCCGGCACGTCGTGGGCGGCCGCCACGGCGAACATGTCCACGATCTCCTCATACGAGGCTCCCGGCGTGTAGTTGATGCCGAAGCCGATGCCCACGGCGCCCGCTCTGATCGCCTGGGTCGCGATACGCCGCATCTCCGCCCGCTGCTCGAGGGTGGCCGGCACGTAGGGGTCGGTAACCCCGGCCGCTTCGCGTACGTCGGGGTGGCCCACGGTGGTGCCGTAGTTGACGAGCGCGCCGTCTTCCTCGAACCCGTCGTACCAGCCCTCGATGTCGACGGGACCCCCGTGCATGCTGATCACGGTCGTGACGCCGTCCTTGATCTTGTAGCGCTGCGGCTCGTGCGAGGGGCGGATGCGGGCGAGGATGTCCACGAACCCGGGTGCCACCACGAGCCCGGTGGCGTCGATCACCTGGGTGGCCGCCACCCTGTCGCTGGTGATCGCCGTGATGCGGTCACCCCGGATCACCACCGTGCGTACCGCATCAAGGCCACTGGCCGGGTCCATGACCCGGCCGTTCACGATGGCGATCTCGGCGCGCTGAGCGTACAGCGTGCTCGGGATCGCGGCGAGGAGGAGTGCCTGCCTGAGTAGCCCTCTCATGGTGCCTCTCTGCCAGGGGTCAAGTCGTTGCCGCTTCCCGCTCTTCCTACCGTACCGGCCTGTCCGGCCGCAGATACCGCGCCAGGAACTGCCAGATCTCGCGGCGCGACTGCTTGGCCAACTGGTTGTCGAGCCGGTTAAAGCTGTGCCCGCCCGGCGCGTCCTCGTAGATCTTGTACTCGAAACCGCTCTTCCCCTCGGCCTTGAGCGCCTGAATGAGGCGCTCCACCTCCAGCACGTTCACGTCGCCGTCGTTCGTATTCGTGTGAATGAGGAGGGGTGTGCCGTCGTACCTGTGCGCGTTCCACGAGGGCGAGCGGCGGCGGTACTCCTCCACGTCCTCGTAGGCCGTCTTGCCGATGTGGTAGTCGGCCGAGTAGAGATCGCGATAGCCCTGCGTCTTGTAGCCCATGCGGGCAATGAGATCGCTGACCGGTACGCCGGCGTACGCGACCTGGTAGGCATCGGGATGGTCGAAGATGTTCATCAGGGCGTGCAGCCCGCCGTGGCTCCACCCGAGGATGCCCACCCGGTTGGGATCCAGGAAGTCGTAGTTCTCCAGCATGAAGTTGCGCGCGGCGTAGGTGTCCTCCGTCTCGAGGCCGCCGTAGTCGATGGCGCGGTAGGTGCCGCCGCCGTAGCCGGTGCTGCCACGGTACTCGGGTGCGACGATGGTGTAGCCTTGCTCGAGCAGCTCGCGCAGGATGTGCGTGTAGTACGTGGTGAAGTTGCCGTGCACGCCACCGTGCCCGAACACGAGGAGCGGCTGCCGCTTGCTGCGATCCAGGTTCCGCGGGATGAACACGTACGAGTAGAAGCGGAACGGATTGCCGGCGCCCTGGGCTGTGGGATTCGGCTGATACCGCAGCGGCGGCCCGGTGAGGCGGACGATGTCGATCTCGGCGATGTCCCCCAGGCGGTTGAAGAACTGGACGTCGTCGATCTGTCG
>JBDGXT010000074.1:0-15231 GCA_039584455.1 Gemmatimonadota bacterium | reverse complement strand
TGCGGGGAAGCCCGCCGTGAGGATCACGTAGGGGTCGTCGGGCGTTGCCTGACGGAACGTGCCGCACCAGTCACGATACGGGTCCCAAGAGGCGGGCGAGCCCTCTCGCTGCTCCACGAGGTACGGCACCAGGTCGTAGGTCCATGCCGTGTAGTTTTCAGGTACGACCCGCTCCACCAGGTCGGTGAGGGCCACGTACGGATCGCCGTGGATCCGTTCGTTGTGCGACACGATTTTGAAGTCCCAATGCTCGTCGCTGAGGTAGGCGCGGTAGTCGAGCGGGTCCCTGCTGGCCAGCGCGAACAGGTATCCCGTGCCGGGGTAGTCATCCACGACGAACGCAGCGCGCTCACGGCCCGGCGGCAGGATCTCGTACCGCTCGCCGCCCCGCACGAAGTCGTCGGCGCCGGGCTCCAACGGATACAGCACGCGAATGCGTCCGTCGGTGTCGATGCGGAGCACCGTGACATGCGCGTCGGTCGCGACCTCGAACCACACCTGCATGGGGTCGCCCCGCGCGAAGATGTCGCGCTGCGTGATCCACAGCTCGACGTGGGGGTAGTCGGACCTGGGTCCATCCCCGACGCGGGCGAGCGCGTCCACGCCTGGGACGGCAATCGCGACCACGAGGGCCAACAGCGTTGTGTGGGTGGCGCGTGCCATCGCCTCCTCCACGTCGTGTGGGGGTCCACGGTGCCAACCCTTCAGGGTGCATGGGGCGTGCCACGGGGCAGGGGGTCCGTATATTGTTGCTACGTAATTACTTAGACCGATTAGCCAGAATGTGGCTGGGCTCGCTTTGTCCCCTATCCGGGACGCGGTGTCGGCGGTTTGACCGCCTGCGGTGGGGTGGGTACGATCAGGAGCTTACGTGATGGTCACGACCCAACGCCTTGATCTCCTGAACCCGTACGATGTCGCGCAGCTCGGTGGTATCGAGCTCGTGGCTCGCGGTGTCGTGGAGGGCTTTCTCGCCGGCCTGCATCGGTCGCCGTTTCGGGGGTTCTCCGTCGAGTTTGCGGAGCACCGGCCCTATCAGCCGGGCGACGAGCTGCGCTACCTCGACTGGAAGATCTTGGCCCGCGCCGACCGGCTGTTCGTGAAGCAGTACGAGGAGGAGACGAACCTCCGGTCGATGATCGTCATGGACGTGAGCCGCTCGATGGATTGGTCGGGCGGAGAGCAGCGGCTCACCAAGTTGGAGTACGCCAAGCGATTGGTCGCGGCGCTCGCCCTGGTGCTGCTACGGCAGCGCGATGCCACGGGGCTGATCGGGTTCGACGAACAGGTGCGCACCGTGGTGCGGGCCCGGGCTAAGTACCGACACTGGTGGCACCTGCTGGATGCGGTCTCGTCGCTCCACGCCGGCCGGGGGACGGTGGCGGAGCCCGCCCTACGGCAGGTGACCGACCTGCTGCGGCGGCGTGGTCTCGTGATCTTCGTGTCGGATCTGCTGCTGGATCGCGCCCTCGCCCTGCTCGCCCTACAGTACCTGCGGCACCGAGGCCACCAGGTGGTCGTGTTTCACATCATGGACCCCGCCGAGCTCTCACTCGACGGCCCCCCCGAGGCGCGGTTCGAGGATCCGGAGACGGGCCGCAGCCTGGTGGCTCGCCCGCGCGAGCTGCGAGCCGTGTACGAGGAGACGGTGCGCCGCACCATCGATGAGTGGCGCGCCGCGTGCCGCGGCGGCGGTATCGACTACCACCACGTGCTGACCGACACGCCGTTCGGTTACGTGCTGCGGCGCGCCGCCGCCAGCCGCTCTCGCTTCGGGTGATCGGGTTCCTCCAGCCGCTGGCGCTGCTCGCGCTGGGCGCCGCGGCCATTCCTCCGCTGCTGCACCTCATGGGGCGGCGGCGTCCTCCTACGGTGGTGTTCCCGGCGGTCCGCTACCTCAGCGCCACGGAGCGCGAGCACAGCCGGCGCCTCAAGCTGCGCAACTTGCTGCTGCTGTTGCTGCGCATGGTCGTCATCGTGCTCATCGCGCTGGCGGCCGCCCGCCCGGTCGCGCGCGTGGGGATCGGCACGGGTCATCCGCCCACGGCGCTCGCGCTGGTGGTGGATAACTCGCTCTCCTCAGGGGCGGTCGTGCAGGGACGGCCCGTGCTCGACGTGCTACGCGAGCGGACCCGCCTCGTGCTCGGTCGGGTGCGCACCGAAGACCGCGTGTGGCTGGTGCTGGCTGACGGTGTGCCCAGGAGGCTGGGTGCGGCAGACGCCGGTGGGCTGATGGACACCCTGGGGTCCTGGCCCGTGCGTCTCGACCTCGCGGAGGCGGTGCGCGCCGCGGGGCGAGCCGTGCGCGACGCCCCCCAGGCGGCACGCGAGGTCGTGGTGGTGAGCGACCTGCAGGCCAGCGCCCTTGCCGCCGGCGACCCCGTGGCAGAGCGAGTGCTGGTGTGGGCGCCGCCTGCCACGCCGCGCAACCGCGCTATCGACTCCGCGTGGGCGGAGCCACCCATCTGGTCGCCGGGCGGGGAGGTCGTTGCCGTCGTGGGCGGCGACGCGACCGAGCCGGCGGCCGTCAGGCTTCTCCTGGGTGGTCGCGATGCGGCCCGGGCGGTGGCGGTGCCGGGGGACCGTATCTCCCTGCGGGCGCAGTCGGTCGACCGTGGGTGGGTGACCGCCGCCGTCGCGCTGGATCCCGACGAACTGAACGCGGACGATCGCTGGTGGCTTGCGGTCAGGGTGGGCGAGCCCGCAGCCGTGCGTGCCGAAGAGGGTGCCGGCTCCTTCGTGGAGCAGGCAGTGGAGGTGCTGCGGGAGGGAGGACGCGCCGCCCTGGGCGACGACGTCCTCCTGGCCGACCGCCCCGGGGGTCGCGTGACAGTGCTGTTCCCCCCGAGCGACCCCGCGTTGCTGGGTGCGGTGAACCGGGCGCTCGCTGCCCGAGGCGTGGCGTGGCGCTTCGGCGAGCTGATCGAGGGGGAGTGGACGCTCGAGGGTGCGCTCGGTGCGGCGAGCGGGACGCCGGTCTATCGCCGCCACCGCCTGGTTGGCTCCGGCCGCGTGCTCGCGCGCGTGGCGGGCGAGGCATGGCTCGTGCGGGCTGGCGACATCGTGATCGTCGCGAGCCGCATGGACGACGCGTGGACGGCGCTGCCGGTGAGCGCCGCGTTTCTCCCGTTTCTCGACCTCGTCGTCAACCGGATCGCCGCGGGCGAGGCATGGCTGGTCTCCGCTGCGCCAGGCGCGATGGTAGAGCTGCCGCCCGGGGCGGTGGCCGTGTGGCTACCGCAGGGGATGGTGGACGTGGGGGGGGATTCCCGAGTGCGCGCCCCGGTCGAGCCGGGCGTTTACTTCCTGCGCGGCGCGCCGGGTGACACGATTGGGGCGCTCGAGGTGAACCACGACCGGCGCGAGTCCCGACTGGGTCCGGCCGATCCCTCCGCGGTGCGCGCCGTGCTGGGTTCCACGGTGCAGGTGCTGGACGATGGGGCGATGGCGCGCGAGCTGTTCCACGGCGCGCGGCGGGCCGACCTCACGGGCATGCTCCTGGTGGCGGCGCTGGCGGCAGCGTTGGTCGAGATGGGGCTAGCGAGCGGCGCCGCTACCGCGCGGGGCGACTGATGCTGCATACGCTGATCGCCAGATTCGCCGGGCTGCCCAGGTTCCGTGCCGTGGTGGAGGCGGTGCCCGCGCGCGGTGGGCGTGCCGGGGTTTCCGGCCTCCCCGGGTCGAGCGGGGCACTGCTCGTCGCGGCGCTCGCGCGTGCGCTGGAGCAGCGTCTCTTCCTGGTGGTGGCGCCGACCCCGGGCGTGGCGGAACGGTGGCTCTCGGATTTCGAGGCGCTGCTCGGCGAGTCGGCCCGGCTCTATCCCCAGCGCGAGGCACTGGGGGAGGAAGAGCCGCATTTCGAGATTGCGGGCGAGCGGGTGGAGACCATCGAGGCCGCGCTGGCGGGGGAGGCGCGCGTGCTGGTCACCACGCTGCCCGCGACCGCCGAGCTCACCCGCATGCCGCACGCGGTGGCGCGTGGTCGGTTGGAGATTCGTAAGGGCGCGGCACTCCCCCTCGGGCAGCTGGTCCAGCGCCTCGAGGGCCTGGGTTACGAGCAGCGACCGTCGGTGCAGGACGTGGCGCAGTTCGCCGTGCGGGGCGGGATCATCGATGTGTACGGCTTCGGCATGGCGGCTCCCACACGCATCGAGTGGTGGGGGGACGAGCTGACCTCGATTCGCGCGTTCGATCTCGACACGCAGCGCTCGGAGAGCGAGACCGACGCGGTGACGATCCTGCCCGTGGCGCCGCTTCCGAACGACGCACCCGACGAGGACGCGGTGAGTACGGAACGGCAGTGTCTGCTCGACCTGATGCCCGACGACACGCTGCTCGTGGTGGATCCCACGGTCGACCACGGCGAAGTGCGCCGCGTGTGGGACGAGGCCGCGCACCACATCGACGTGGCGCGCCGCCGGGGTGAGGACGTGCCCGGTCGGGACGCGGTGTTCCTCTCCCCCGAGAACTGGCGCATTCGGTGGGAGGGGTTCGCGAAGCTGGAGATCGACCGGGAGCCGGTCGAGCACGATTTCGCGTTGCGCGACCCCCCGGCTATCGAGCGCAAGGTCGGGCGGCTCGCCCAGGTGGTGCGCGCCGGCCCCACGCTGATTCTGTGCGACAACGAGGGGCAACTCGAACGGCTGGAAGAGCTCCTGACCGACGATGCGTCACTCGAGGCGCTCCCGCCGACCGTGACGCTGGCGCTCGGTGCCTTGGGGGGCGGCTTCGCGCTGCCGGACCTCACCGTGCTCACCGACCACGAGATCTTCCGCCGCGCGCGTCGCATACGCCGGGCACGCCGTTACCGTCAGGCGCTCGCGGTGGCCACCGCCGGTTCGCTCACGCCGGGAGACTACGTGGTGCATCTCGAGCACGGTATCGGGCTGTATCGTGGCATCGAGACGATCACCGTGGGGGAGAGCGCGACGATGGAGGTGGCGGTGCTGGAATACGAAGGCGGCGACCGGCTGAACGTGCCCCTCTACCGCCTCGATCAGCTCGAGCCGTACCGCTCGGTGGTCGACAGCGACGATCGGGCGCCGCCCAAGTTGCACCGGCTGGGCGGCAGGCGGTGGCAGCGGCAGCGGGCGAACACGGAGGCCGCGATCCACCTCATGGCCGCGGAGCTGCTGGAGCTCTACGCACGCCGCTCGGTCGCGCAGGGCTTTGCCTTCCCCACCGATACCCGGTGGCAACGGGAGCTCGAGTCGTCGTTCCTCTACGAGGACACGCCCGACCAACGCACCGCCGCCGAGGAGACCAAGCGGGACATGGAGGACCCGCAGCCCATGGACCGCCTGATCGTGGGGGACGTGGGGTACGGCAAGACCGAGGTGGCCGTGCGCGCAGCGTTCAAGGCGGTGCAGGCCGACAAGCAGGTGGCGGTACTAGTGCCCACTACGATCCTGGCCGAGCAACATGGCCGCACCTTCAACGAGCGGCTGGCGGACTTTCCGGTCAGGATCGAGGTGCTCTCCCGGTTCCGCACCGCCGCGGAGCAGCGTGCGGTGACGGCCGCGCTCGAGACCGGCGCGGTCGACGTCGTGATCGGCACCCACCGCCTGTTGTCGTCCGACGTCACGTTCCACGGCCTGGGGCTCCTGGTGGTGGACGAGGAGCACCGTTTCGGGGTGCGGCACAAGGAGCGGCTCAAAGCGCTGCGGCTCGAGGTGGACATCCTCACCCTGACGGCGACGCCCATCCCGCGCACGCTGCACCTGGCGCTGGCGGGACTGCGGGACCTCACCATGATCGCCACACCCCCGCGCGACCGGTCGCCGGTGCTGACGTTCATCGAGCCGTGGGACGACGACCTGCTGGTCGAGGCGATTGCACGGGAGTTGGACCGGGGCGGTCAAGTGTTCTTCGTGCACAATCGCATCGAGACCATCGACGTGATCGGTGCGCGTGTCGGACGTCTGGCGCCGCGGGCCCGCATCGCTATCGCACACGGGAAGATGCGCGAGCGGGAGCTCGACCAGGTGATGCGCCGCTTCGTGGCCGGCGAGATCGATGTGCTGGTGTCCACGATGATCGTGGAGTCGGGGCTGGACGTGCCGAATGCCAACACCATGATCGTGCACGACGCCCACCAGTTCGGGTTAGCGCAGCTGTACCAGCTGCGCGGCCGTGTCGGCCGCGGGCACCGCCGGGCGTACTGCTACCTGGTGATTCCCGATGCGGTGGATCCGGAGGCGGAGCAACGCCTCAAGGTGCTCGAGCATCACACCGAGTTGGGGTCGGGTTATCGCATCGCGCTGCGTGACATGGAGCTGCGCGGGGCAGGCAACCTGCTGGGTGCCGACCAATCGGGCCACGCGCACGCGGTCGGTGTGGATCTCTACCTGCGTTGGTTGGGGCAAACGGTCCGGGCGCTCAAGGGTGAGGCGGATCCGGGCGACCGTCCGCCCCCCGAGGTGACCCTCGACGGACCCGCGCACCTGCCTGACGGGTACGTACCGGATGAGGACGCCAAGTTGGACTTCTATCGCCGGCTGGCGCGGGCCGTGGAACTTGGCGACATTGCAGCGTTGCGAGAGGAGCTGCGTGATCGCTTCGGCCGGCTACCGCCGGAAGCGGACCGGCTCCTCGTTGTGTCGGAGTTGCGGGCGCTGGGCACGCGTATGGGTCTGCAGACGATCTTCGTGCGGGGGGACGACGCGCGACTCAAGTTCAGAACGGACGCGGCGCCGAAACTGCTGCGCCTCACGGCCGCCCTCGAGGAAGTGCAGTTCGCGGCCGATGTGCGCCAGACGGTGCCGCTTGCCTTGAAGCTTCGCCGGTTGGGCGGGCTCGCCGTGGGACCGGGATTGGTCCGGGCGCTCTCGGCCGCCGTCGGTGAGGAGTGAAACGCATGGCGAACACGTTGGGAAGGGTGGGCGTGGGGGTGGCGGCCTTGTCCGCCGTGCTCCTGCTCGGTTGCGATGCCGGAGGAGGCGATGGAGCGGTAGCGCGCGCCGGCGAGCACGAGCTGTCTTCGACGCAAATGGCTGGGTGGTTCGTGATCGGCGAGTCGATCCCGCTGCGGCGCGACCTGGCCGAGCGCGTGGCGCACCGTTGGGTGGACTACACGCTGTTCGCCGATCGCATCGCGGCCGGCGACTCGCTGTTGGATTCCACCACCGTGCTCGACGCCATGTGGCCCGAGGTGTACGAGCGGCTCGTGGCGCTGTACCACGAGCAGTTGGTCGCCGATCGTATTCCCAGCGACTCGGCGGCGATCGACAGCGTGTATGCGGCCGGTGACTACCGATTGATCTGGCATATTCTGGTGCGCTCGCAGCCCATGATGCCTGCCGCCGACAAGGAAGCGGCGCGCGCACGCGCGGAAGCGCTGCGGGTCAGGCTCGTGGCGGGGGAGCCGTGGGAGGTCGTGAACGCGGCGAACGAGGATCCCGGCGCGCAGCAACAGGGAGGCAGTCTCGGCGTGATCGCCCGCGGGGTCACCGTGCCGGAGTTCGAGGTTGTGGCCTTTATGCTCGAGCCGGGTGAGCTCTCTCAGGTCACCGCGTCGCAGTTCGGCTACCACATCATTCGGCGCCCGGGACTGGAGGAGGTGCGGGCCGAGTTCAGCGATGCGCTCCCCCAGCTTCTGGTCGAACAGATGGACCTGGCGATCCTGCAGGACGTGGATTCGAGGTGGAATCTCGAAGCGCGTTCCTCGGCGCCGAGCGTGATGCGCGAAGCAGCCGCGGCGCCCCTGCGGGCTATCGACTCAGACGAGGTCATCGCGAGCTACCGGGGAGGCCGGTTCACGGCGGCCGACTTCGTGCGGTGGCTGGCCGCACTGCCACCCCAGATGCAGGGACGCATCGAGGCAGCGGGGGACGACCAGCTGGAAGAGCTGGCCACCGGTCTCACGCGGAACGAGCTCCTGGTCCGCGAGGCGAAGGAGGCCGGTGTCCACGTGAGCGACGAGGAGTATGCGACGCTCAGGGAGCGCCTGCGGGGTGAGGTGCAGACGGTGCGCACGGCGCTCGGCCTGGACTCCGTGCTGGCCGTGCAGACGGTGCGCACGGCGCTCGGCCTGGACTCCGTGCTGGCCGGTGTCGAGACGCCCGGCGAGCGGCGTGCCCGAGTGCACGACGCCGTGGCGGCCTACATCGTGGAGCTCATGAGCGGCGGCGGGGACGGTGTGATGGTGCCCGTGTTCCTCGCCGGCGGGCTGCGCTCGGACGAGCGCTGGGATGTGTGGGACCGGGGACTGGACCAGGCGCTGGAGCGCGCACAGTTGCTGCGGATGGAGGCGGCGCCGCCAGATACCGGCGTGACCGCGCCGGGGCCGGCAAGTGACTCGGTCGCGGGTCCGGGAGGTCAAGAGTGAGCGTCTCCCGCATCGCGCGGTTGGCGTTGGCGCTGGTCCTGGTGCAGTACGCCCCGGCCGAGGCGCAGGATAGCGCCTTCGTACTCGTGGACCGGGTCGCGGCGGTCGTGGGTGACGTCGTGATTCCCATGACGCGCGTCGACGAGGAGCTGAACGTGTTCCGCCAGCAGGGTGGAGAGGTTCCGACCGACTCCGTCCAACTGGTTCAGTTGAAGCGCGAGCTGCTCGACAACCTCGTGAGCCAGGAGCTGCTCGTCCAGGCCGCCCTGCGCGATACCATGGTGGAGGTCACGGACCAGGACGTGCAGCAATCGGTCGAGCAGGCGCTGGGCGAGATCCGTGACCAGTTCGGCTCGGACACCGAGTTCGAGCGCCAGTTGCGCGCCGCCAACTTCGGCTCCCTCGACGAGTACCGCCGTTGGCTCACGGAGCAACAGCGGCGTGAGCTGCTGAGGCGGCAGTACATGCAGCGACTGCGCGAGCGGGGCGAGCTCGAGCCGCTGCAGCCGACCGAGGAGGAGATGCGCGCCTTCTACGAGGAGACGAAGGCGCAACAGCCGCAGCGCCCGGCGACCGTCACGTTCCGACAGATCGTGATCCGCTCCGACCCCGACACGGCTGCGCTGCGGGTGGCGTTCCGGCTCGCCGACTCCATCAAGGTCGCGCTGCGCGACGGAGCGGACTTCGACCTGGCGGCACGCCAGTTCTCGGACGACCCCGGCTCGAAGGAGCGGGGCGGGGACCTCGGTTGGGTGCGGCGCGGGATGTTGGTCACGGAGTTCGAGTCGGTGGCGTTCCGACTCCGCCCTGGAGTGATCTCGGAGCCCGTGCACTCGGTGTTCGGCTTCCACATCATCCGCGTCGACCGGCGCCAGCCGGGCGAGGTCATGGTGCGACACATCCTGATTGCCCCGACGATCACCGAGGCCGATCGGGCACGGGCGCGCGCCACGGGCTGTACCACGACCGGGCCGGGCAGGAACAGGCGCTGGTCGAGGACTTCCCGCAGGATCGCTTGCCGCCGGAGTACCAGGCCCCGCTCGAGGGGCGACAGCCCGGCGAGTGGTTTGGTCCCATCGTGCTCGATCGGGGCGACGGGCGACCCAAGTACGCCATCGTGCTGTTCCGGGACTACCGGCCTGCCGGGCCGTTCAGCTACGAGGACCTGCGCGACCGCCTGCGCAGCACGCTCGCCGAGCAGAACGCCATGCAGCGGCTGATCCAGTCGCTGCGCGAATCCACCTACATCGAAACCCGGCTCTGAGGCCATGCCGCCGCGCGTCGCGATCACGCTGGGCGATCCGCGGGGCATCGGACCGGAAGTCATCAGCAAGACACTGGCCGATCCGCCGGCGGAGGCCCAGTATGTCGTGATCGGGCCGGACGAGCTCGTGGCTGAGCTGCCGGCCGACGAATGGATCGGCATCGGGACTCTGGGGAAGGGGGAAGAGGGAAGAGGGAAGGGTACTGCTCGCACGGCCACCCTTCCTCTTGAAGCGGCCGGTCGCCTCACCGCCGACGCCGTCCTCAAGGCCGTGGAGCTGGCGCTCTCCGGTGACGTGGACGCCATCGTCACGGGCCCGGCGGAGAAACGCGCCCTGCACGCGGCCGGATACGAGTACCCGGGGCACACCGAGTGGCTCGCCGAGCTGGCGGGGGGAGTGGACGTGGTGATGATGCTGGTCGCGGGGAGCCTGCGGGTCGCGCTCGTTACCACGCACATCCCGCTCGCCGAGGTGCCGTCGGCCGTGACCATCGAGCGGGTGCTCAAGGCCGGGCACATCACGCGCTCAGACCGGGCCGCTTCCCGCTGATACGGTGTTCGTGCGCGCCCTGCGCGGGGAGTTCGACGCGGTGCTCACGCCGTATCACGACGTGGGTATGACGGCAGTGAAGGTGGCGGGGTTCGGTGGTGGTGTGAACGTGACGCTGGGGCTTCCGTTCATCCGCACCGCGCCCGATCACGGGACCGCCTTCGACATCGCGGGGCAGGGCATCGCCGAGGTGGGGTCAATGCGGGAGGCGGTGCGATTGGCGGCTGAGTTGGGCGCGCTGAAGCGGGGTGGGGTGTAGCGATCAGGTCGTCTTGTCGCCCTCCTTCCTGCCGCCTTCCTTCTTGCTGCCCTCCTTCTTGCCGCCCTCCTGCACCATGCGCAGCTTGTAGACGCGCCGCCCCTCCATTTCCAGCACCTCGAAGCGCGCGTCACCCACGGTCACCCGGTCTCCCACCTGTGGCAACCGACCCAGCTGTCCGAAGACGTACCCACCGATCGTCAGGTAGTCCTCGTGCGAGATGTCGAGTCCGTAGGCCTCGTTCACGTCATCGATCTCCATGTCACCCGGGAGTGTGATGCCGTCCGCGGCGGCCTGGGGCAGCGGCTCCGCCTCATCGTACTCGTCGTAGATCTCCCCGACGATCTCCTCGAGCAAGTCCTCCATCGTGACGATGCCGGCGGTGCCCCCGTACTCGTCGAGCACCACCGCCATCTGCGCCTTGATGCGCTTCATGTCGGCGAGCACGTCCTCCACCTCGCGTGTACCCGGCACGAACATCGGCTCGCGGACGATCGAGCGTACGGGTTCGCGCTCTCGCTCCGGCAGCGCCGCCAGGATCTGCTTCACGTGCACGATGCCCACCAAGTCGTCCAGCGATTCGCCGTACACCGGGTAGCGGGAGCGACCCACCTCGCGAACGCGTGTGGCGGCCTCGGCGATGGAAATGGCCGCCGGGAGGCCAACGACCTCGGTGCGGGGGGTCATCACGTCACGCGTGTTCTTCTCCGTGAACTCGAACACGCCCTCGATCATCTCCACGTCCTCGTGGTCGAGGTGCCCCGATTTCTGACTCTGCCGCAGGATCGTCACGATCTCCTGCGGCGAATGCACCGCCTCGAGCTCGTCGGCCGTAGACTTGACGCCGAGGAGGCGCAGCAGCAGGTTGGCGCTCCAGTTGAGCAGATTCGTGAGGGGCAGGGTGATCCACGTGAAGAACATGAGCGGCCGCGCCAGCCACCGAGCGGTGGGCTCGGGGAAGGTGATGGCCCAGTTCTTCGGTGCCAGCTCTCCCACCACGACGTGCAGGAATGACACGATTGATACCGCGACGACAGATGCCACGCCCGCCCGACCCAGAAACGAGACCGCCGCCGGCAGCCGCTCGACCCAATCGCGGAACAGCACGGCCACCGAATCCTCGGCGACGTAGCCCAGAAGAATCGACGCCAAGGTGATGCCTAGCTGGCAGGCCGAGAGCTGACGCTGCAGGTCTTGCTGTGCTGTCTGAACCGCTCTAGCCTTCCGGTCTCCGCTCTGGATCAGTGCCTCGACGCGGGACCGGCGCGCGGCGACGAGAGCGAACTCGGACGCTACGAAGAACGCGTTCGCCGCGACGAGGAACACGACCGCGGCTGCGCGGAGCAGGACGGATGTGAAGGAGATCTCTTCCATTCGGATCGCTTAGGGGTAAGGTAAGAGGTCCAGCCGGTCGCGCCAATTTCTGAAGCCAAGGCGGAACCGCACGTGATCAACCAGGTCGACCAGACCCACCCGCCCACTGAGCGCTCGCTCGACTGCGTCGGCCGCACGCCAGCCCTGTCGGGCCATACGCGCACGCTCAAGCTGGTGCTGGCCATCACCGCGGGCTTCATGGTGGTGGAGTTCGTGGCCGGGTGGCTGGCCAACTCGCTGGCGTTGCTGGCCGACGCCGGGCACATGCTCACCGATACGGCCGCGCTCGCGTTGGCCTTGTTCGCCGCGTGGATCGCGCAGCTCCCCGCCACACCCGACAAGACGTTCGGCTACCTGCGGTTCGAGATCCTGGCGGCCCTGGTGAATGGTGCGGTGCTCTTTCTGGTGGCCGGGCTCATCGTGTGGGACGCCATCGAGCGGTTCGCGGATCCACCGGAGGTCGAGGCCCGTATCCTGTTCGGCGTCGCGACCGCCGGCCTGATCGTGAACCTGATCGGGGCGCGGCTGCTGCACGCGGGGCACAAAGACTCGCTCAACGTGCGGGCAGCGTACCTGCACGTGTTGGGCGATCTGCTCGGCTCGATCGGCGCCCTGGCAGCGGGGGTCATCATCCTGCTCACCGGCTGGATGCTGGCCGATCCCATTATCTCGATCGGCATCGCACTGCTCATCCTGGTGGGGGCGTGGCGCCTCGTGCGGGAGAGCGTAGACGTGCTGCTGGAGGCTACGCCGCGGCACATCGCCCTGGGCGAGGTCGAACGGCAGATCGCCAGCGTGCCGGGGGTCGAGGACGTTCACGACCTGCACGTCTGGACGCTCACCAGCGGCGTCGTGGCCATGAGCGGCCACGCCGTCGTGCCGGAGCCGGGCGACGGACAGCAGGTGTTGGAGATCGTGCAGCAGCGGCTTGCCGCCATGGGCATCCACCACGTCACCATGCAGATCGAGCGCAGCCAACTGGATCCGTGCGAGCCCAGCGACGGCTCGACCCAGGGAGAGGGGGCAGCGGCCGGCGGCGACCGCGGCTGACCCGTTGCTTTCCCCATCGGTCCTGTCTATACTGCCCCACCCCAATCAACGGTAGTTCGCGGCAGCGAACTCGAAGGTCTTCCCCTTGGACATACGAAACATCGCGATCATCGCGCACGTCGATCACGGCAAGACGACGCTCGTGGACCAGATGCTGCGGCAGGCGGGAGTGTTCCGCGCCAACCAGCAGGTGGAGGAGCGCGTGCTGGACTCCAACCCCCTCGAGCGGGAGCGGGGCATCACGATCCTCTCCAAGAACGCCTCGCTGCGCTGGGAAGGGGTCAAGATCAATCTGGTGGACACCCCGGGGCACGCCGACTTCGGAGGCGAGGTGGAGCGGATCCTGCGCATGGTGGACGGCGTGCTGCTGCTGGTCGATGCGGCCGAGGGCCCCATGCCGCAGACGCGGTTCGTCACCCGTAAGGCCCTGGCGCTGGGGCTCCACCCGGTCGTCGTGATCAACAAGGTGGACCGGGCCGACGCCCGCCCCGCCGAGGTGCACGACGAGGTGCTGGAGCTGTTCATGGAGCTCGAGGCCTCGCACGAGCAGCTCGACGCGCCGTTCATCTACGCGTCGGCCAGGGACGGCCGTGCCACCACCGAGCTCGGGGTGCGCGATCGGCTGGCTTCGGGTGAGACCTCCTCCGACGATCTGCGGCCCCTGTTCGAGGCCATCGTGAGACACGTGCCCGCGCCGGCGGGGGACGCCTCCGGCCCGTTCCAGATGCTGATCTCCACGCTCGACTACTCGTCCTATCTCGGCCGCCTGGGCATCGGGCTGGTCGAGCGGGGTGGCGTGCGGGTGGGGCAGGAGGTCGCACTGCTGCCGCTGGGCGAGCCCGGGATGGTAGCCGACGACCAGGCCCGGCCCCGCCGGGTGGTGCGGCTGTACGGCTTCGAGGGTCTCGGCCGGGTCGAGCTGGAGGAGGCCCAGGCCGGCGACATCGTGGCGCTGGCCGGCATGGAGGGGGTGGAAGTCGGGGCGACCGTGACCGACCCGGCCCGGCCGGAGCGCCTGGCGGGCATCGCCGTCGAGGAGCCCACCATCTCGGTGGATTTCATGGTCAACAACTCGCCGTTCGCCGGACGCGTGGGGAAGTACGTCACCAGCCGGCAGCTGCGGGAGCGCCTCTACGGAGAGACGGAGCGCAACGTGGCCCTGCGGGTGGAGGACACCGAGCAGCCGGAGGTGCTGACCGTGTCGGGCCGAGGCGAGCTCCACCTCTCGATCCTGATGGAGACCATGCGGCGGGAGGGCTTCGAGTTCCAGGTGAGCCGGCCGCGGGTGATCCCCAAGGAGGGCCCCGGCGGGGAGCGCCTGGAGCCGTACGAGGAGCTGGTGGTGGACGTGCCCGAGGAGATGCTCGGCACCGTGATCGAGACGCTGGGCCCCCGACGGGGCGACATGCTCGACATGAAGAACCCGGGCAAGAGCCGTGTGCGGATGCGGTTCCGGATGCCGGCCCGGGGGCTGTTCGGCTACCGCTCCGAGTTCCTCACGGAGACCCGGGGCGAGGGGATCTTGCACCACCGGTTCCTGGAGTACGGCCCCTGGGCGGGGCCGCTGGCCGGGCGCAGCCGCGGGGTCCTTGTGGCGGACCGCGAGGGCGTGGCCGTAGCTTATGCCCTGTGGAACCTGGCGGAGCGGTCCACCCTGTTTGTGAAGCCCGGCGAGCCGGTCTACGAGGGGATGATCGCGGGCGAGCACGTCAGGGCAGGGGACCTTGACGTGAACGTGACAAAGGGTAAGAGACTAACGAACATGCGGACCACGGCGTCCGACGAAAACGTGCAGCTCGAGCCCCCCAGAGAGATCACTCTCGAGCTGGCGCTGGAGTACATCGAAGACGACGAGCTCATTGAGGTGACACCGGAGACGATCCGGCTCAGGAAACGCGCCTTGGCGGCCGTCGAGCGAAAGAAGGCCGCTCGCCGAGCGCGGGCCGTGACCGGATCTCCTTAGCCATTCTCAACTCTGAGGAGCGCAGGAGGATCGGACCATGTTGCCGCGGGAGATCTCGTTCCCGCCGCTGAGCGTCGCGCACCTTGACGACGACGAAGAAGCCCCTGACAGCGGCTACGACGAGTTCGAAGAGGACGACGAGTTCGACGAAGACGAAGAGTTGGACGAGGACGAGTACGACGAGTACGAGGAGTACGAAGAGGAGTTCGACGAACCCGATGACTCGCGGCCGGTGCGCCGGCACGGGGAGTGGGCGTAGCAGGTGAGCCAGCCGACGGGCCGGACCCGGGCCGTCTCAGGGCGGGGAGGACAGTGCTCGCGCCGAGGGTAGAGGCGGGGCCGGAGATCGTCTAGATTATGTCCCTCACTGGGGCCAGTAGCTCAGGTGGTTAGAGCGCACGCCTGATAAGCGTGAGGTCGGAGGTTCAACTCCTCCCTGGCCCAT
>JBDGXT010000347.1:0-3672 GCA_039584455.1 Gemmatimonadota bacterium | reverse complement strand
AGTGCGACGGCCGCTCCGCCTGCGGCCGGGTGACGCCCTGAGCAGCCCATAGGAGCTGTCCGACCTCCTCGAGAGTAACGGCCGCTTCCGCAAACTCCCGAGTCGAGCGGCGCTGGGTCAGGGCCTGCTCGACCGAGGTCTCGCTCGTCTGCCGAGGGGTGGGGAGGGTAATCAGTTCGGCGTGGGGTTCCTGGGCGGTGGCACGGGTGGGAAGCCCCAGTACCAGGACTGCCCCAAGGCCGAAGATGATTGCCTTGCGCGCTTGCATTGAGACCTCCCGATTGCGGTGCTACGCAAAGAGTGCCGGTGTGGGTCGGGCTAACAAGTGCAGGCCTGCTCGGGATTCGACCACTTGGGCAGATGCAATAGCGCGCCACAGACGATCTCCGCCAACATCACTCCGAATTGGACGCCGCGCCCCCTGGAACCAGGCGGCGGCCTGCAACTTGGCTGCTTGATCTCCGAGTCTAGAACTCCACTTGCGGCACGTCCCGCGCTTCCTCTTCCGCCTCGAAGTACTCCCGCGCACCTGCGCCGATCGCCTTGGCGGTGAGTACCTGCGGGAAGCGCCGGATGTAGCCGTTGTACTCGCGCACGGCGGTGTTGTAGTCGCCGCGAGCGGTGGCGATCCGGTTCTCAGTCCCCTCCAGCTGGTCCTGCAGCATGCGGAAGTTCTCGTTGGACTGGATCTCGGGGTTGTCCTCAGCGATGGCGATGAGCCGGCCAAGCGCACCGGTCAGCATCTGGTTGGCGGCGGCCATCTCCGCCATGCTGCCGCCCTGGATCGCTCCGCCCAGCGCGGCGCGTGCCTGGCTCACCTCCTCGAAGATCGCCAGCTCCTGCTGGGCGAAGCCCTTCACGGTTTCGACCAGGTTCGGCACCAGGTCGGCGCGGCGCTGTAGCTGCACCTCGATCTGGGCCTGGTAGCCGTTCACCTCTTCGTCCAGCGTCTGGATCCGGTTGTAGCCGCAGCCTGTTGCCAGAGCCGCTGTCAGCGTCAGTGCGAGTACACGCTTCATACTGCCACTCCTACGGATTTGCGCCCGGGGCGCTGGTAGTGTCGTACGTATCGATGAACTGTGCAAGTTGCTCGATTTGCTGCACGTAGTGGTCGCCCACGGGATCGTGTGCCTTGAGGGCCTGTACGTTGTGTCCCACGATCTTGTCCAGCACCCAGTCGAAGGCGGACGCGTCGAGCCCGGCCGCCTCGGCGGTCTCGTGCACCAGGGTCTTGGGTGTTTGCGCCGGCGTGCGCCCGACCAGGCGCAGCACCGCTCGAAACAGCACGAAGAACGTGCCAGCCGAGTCGAGCAACAGCTCGCCCAGCGCCTTGCCGTTGGGTGCCGCGGCCGCGAACTCGGTGCGCAGGCGCAGTAGCTTCCCACGAATCTCACGCTCCAGCTCGCGCCGCAGGTCCTCCTTGGTGGTGGTGATCCCGTCGAACGGATCTCGACCGCGCAGTAGTTCATGCGCCTCCCGCATGTCCTCGATCTCGAGTGGTGAGCTCGCGGTCCTGCTCCCGCGCGTCGTGCCGCACCGCGGCACCGTAAAGCGCGAAGGTCACGAGGTCGTCGCCCAGCTTGCGCTCGAGCTGGGCCGCCAGGGCATCTAGTTTCGCGTGTGCGTTCTTCGCCATCAGAAGCTCCCTCCTGCGCCGCCGCCACCGAAGCCACCACCGCCCCCGAATCCGCCGAAACCTCCACCACCGAAACCGCCGCCGCCCCAACCGCCGCCGCCACCGCGCCCACCGCCGCCCAACAGCATGCCGAGCAGGATCCACTTGGCCGAGCCGCTGCGGCCGTAGTGGCCTCCGCGGACACTGGTCATCCTCGATCCACGACTTGCCGCCCTCAGAATGCCGGGCAAGATGAAGAACAGGAACAGTACGACCAGCAGGCCCCAGCTGCCTCCCCCCCCGCTCGGGACGCGCTCGGGCGCGCGCGGCGGCCGCTCGCCGGTGAGCTCGAAGCCGAACTCCTCGGCGTACGCCTGGCCCAGCAGCCACACGCCCACCACGAGCCCTTCGGCATAGCTGCCGCCCTCGACCGAGGCCCGCCCAATGGCGTCGCGAATCCGTCCGGCGCGCGCATCCGTAACGAATCCCTCGGCGCCGCTGCCGGTGGCGATGAACAGATCGGCTCGGCCGTCACCCGGTCGCTCGCCGGGCTTCAGCAGTAGAACCACGCCGGCGTTGCGCGCCGGGTCGCCCGGGCCGCCGCGCGAGCCTACACCCCACTCGCGCCCGATGTCGCGCGCCACCGACATGGGCGAGCGCCCGGCCAGGTCGGGCAGCGTCACCACGGCGATCTCGCCCCCGCTCTTGGACCGCACCTCCTCGATGATCGCGGTCATCAACCGGTCGGACGTAGGGTCGATGATCCCCGCGAAGTCGTTCACGTAGCCGACGGGCGAGGGGATCTGCAGTTGGAGGACGAGCGCGACAATCAGGGCGAACATGACAGGGAAACTTAACGGGCGGGACGCACTCTCGGGGAAGTGGCGTCAGAAAGGTCCGCAGGGGGCGTGCGGTCGCCGAGGATGCGACCCTCCCTCGCCTACAGCTCCCGCAACAGCATCCGCAGCTGGCCCTGCGTGCTCCGCGCGTCGAGCCGTGTGAGCCCCACCTCTTGCGCGATCTCCTGTGCCTGCTGCAACTCGGCGTGCGTGAGCCGCCGGTTGATCTCTCCGAACCAGGAGGCGTGGACCTTTCCGGCCGGCCGGTACTGATCCATCACGTTCACGTAGGTGTTGGGGCTGAGCTGGGTCGCGATCCACTCGAAGATCGCCCGCGTCTCGTCGAGTTGGCCCGGCATCACGAGGTGCCTGAGCAAGATGCCCCGCTGCGCGATCCCGTCGGCGTCGATCACGAGGTCGCCCACCTGCCGGTGCATCTCCTCGAGCGCGGCCCGCGCGGCGTCGGGGTAATCCTCGGCCATGAGGTAGGTGCGGGCCCGTTCGGCCGACCAGTACTTGAAGTCTGGCATGTAGATGTCCACGATGCCGTCCATCAACTCAAGACTCTCGAGCGAGTCGTACGCGCTCGTGTTGTACACGATGGGCACGTGCAGCCCCTGCTCGATCGCGATCACCAGGGCCTCGATCACCTGTGGCACCACGTGCTCCGGCGTCACGAAGTTGATGTTGTGGCATCCCTGGTTCTGCAGTGCCAGGATGACGGCCGCGATCTCCTCCGGCGGCGACCCCGGCGCGGCCGGTCCCGGCCGCACCGCCTGGCTGATGTCGAAATTTTGGCAGAACACACAGCGCAGGTTGCAGTGGGAGAAGAAGATCGTGCCCGAGCCGTTCCGCCCGCGCAGGCAATCCTCTTCGCCGAAGTGGGGAAACGCCGAGCTCACCACCGCGTAGCGCCCGGTCTTGCACGCCGCCCACTTGTCCTCCAGGCGGTTCACCCCGCAATCCCGCGGGCAGGCACGACAGTCGGCGAGGGATGCTACGGCGCGCTGCGCGCGCTCCCGGAGCTCCTGGTGACTCAGGTTGAGGTAGGCTGGGCGGAAACTCGAGTTGGGTGCGCTCACCCTGGAAAGATACGGGCGAACGGAAACGTCCGCCCTTGGGGCCGTGCTGTGGTGCTTACCGGCCCTCCACCCGGCGGAGCGGTCCGGTGTACACCATGAACCGCGTGATCCCCTGCCGTTCACGGTTCTCTTGCTC
>JBDGXT010000346.1:0-2180 GCA_039584455.1 Gemmatimonadota bacterium | reverse complement strand
GACTGAGGGAGACGATCGTGGACGGCGAGACCGGATGGACCTACCCCGCTGGCGACGCCGCCGCGCTGGCGCGGACCATGGAAGCCGCGTTAGACCAACGCGACGAGGCAATGCGACGGGCGCGGGCGGGCAGGTCCATGGTCTCCGACCGCTACGAGCGACACTTTGTGTTCGACCGGCTGATGGAGGCGTTGGGGGGAGCGTGAACGTCGGGATCGTGGTACACCGATACGATGCCAGCGAGGGCACGGGCGGATACGTGGTGGAGCTGCTGCCCCGCATCGCCGAGGCGCACGACGTCACGCTCTACGCCGCCCGCATCGCCGCGCCGGTACCGCAGAACGTGCGCGTGATCGAGGTGCCCGCCTGGATGCGCAAGTCGTACACGGCGATCCTCACCTTCCCCACGGCGTTTCGCGCCGTGCGCAAGCCGCACGACCTGCTGCACGTGCAGGGGTGGGTCGCGCCTTCGGCCGACATCGTCACCGCCCACATCGTGATGGCCGCATGGCGGGCGGCGGCGCGCGATGCGGGCGTCACCTCCCCGGCGGGCGAGCGCTACCTCGGCGGGCTCGTGCAGAACCGCGAGGCGGCGCTGTTTCGCGCGGCCCGCCACGTGATCGCGCCCAGCACGCGGGCCAGGCACGACATCGAGGAGCACTACACACGCTCCGAGGACCTGACCGTCATCCACCACGGCTTCCCGCGGCCACACGGCGTGCCGGATCGCGCCGATGCGCGCCGCACCCTGGGCCTGCCCGAGACCACCATCATCGCGCTCTTCGTGGGCGACATCCGCAAGGGGCTACACGTAGCGCTCGAGGCGGTGGCGCATACACCTGAGGTGCATCTGGCGGTGGTGAGCCACTCGCCGGGCGACGAGGTGCTGCACCATGCGCACAACCTGGGCGTCACCGAGCGCGTCTACTGGATCGGCTCGCTCACCCACATGTCCACCGCGTACGCGGCGGCCGACCTGCTGCTCCATCCCACCATGTACGACTCGTTCGGATTGGTCGTCGCCGAAGCGATGGCGCACGGCGTGCCGCCGATCGTCACCAAGGCAGCCGGCATCACCGAGCTGATGGTGCACGGCGAGAGCGGGTGGCTGGTGGGCCACGACGTGACGGGTGGCACCCAGGCGGCGGTGCGCGAGCTCGCCAAGAACGAGCCGCTGCGCAACAAGCTCGCCGCCGGTGCGCGAGCGGCCGCACAGCAACGAAGCTGGGACGACGTGGCCCGGGAGACCCTCGCGCTCTACGACCAGGTCGCGGCCCGGTGACCGGACCGATCCGCGTGCTGCACGCACACAGCGGCAACCTGTACGGCGGCATCGAGACGATGCTGCTGACGCTGGTGCGCACGGGCTACCCGGGCTTGCGCCACAGCTTCGCCCTGTGCTACGACGGCCGCTTCGAGCAGGAGGTACGGCAGCTCGACGCCGCCGTCGAGCTGCTCGGGCCCGCGCGCTTCAGTCGCCCGCTCTCGATTCTGCGCACGCGCCGTCGTTTCGCCCAGTCACTCGAGGAGCTGCAACCGGATGTTGTGATGTGCCACTCCTCCTGGTCACACGCGATCTTCGCGCCTCCGGTGCGCGCTGCGGGCATCCCCAGCACCTTCTGGCTGCACGCGCCGCCCTCCGGCCACTGGCTCGAGCGGCTGGCACGCCGCCGCGTGCCCGACCTCGTGATCTGCAACAGCGAGCACACGTGCGCGGCCCGCGACTCCCTGTTCCCCGACACGCCCGCGACGGTCGTGCACCCGGCCGTGCCGCCACCCGCTTCCACCCCCGATGCCGAGGCCGGCGAGCACCTGCGCGCCACGCTCAACACCTCGCGCGACAGCGTGGTGATCGTCCAGGTGAGCCGCATGGAGGCGTGGAAGGGCCACGAGGTGCTGCTCGAAGCGCTGGGCGGCATGCGTAATCGAGCCAACTGGACCCTGTGGCAGGTGGGTGGCGCGCAGCGCCGCGAGGAGCAGTCCTATCACCGGCACCTGCAGCAGCGCACCCAGGAGTTCGGCATCGCCGACCGGGTCCGCTTCCTGGGGGAGCGGAAAGACGTACCGGCGGTGCTCGCCGCGAGCGACCTCTTCTGCCAGCCCAACACCGCCCCCGAACCGTTCGGCATCGTGTTCGTGGAGGCGCTGTACGCCGGGCTCCCCGTCGTGTCGAGCGCCAC
>JBDGXT010000073.1:0-11525 GCA_039584455.1 Gemmatimonadota bacterium | reverse complement strand
TTCGGCTGGCTGTGGGCTGCGAGATGGAGGCCCATGGGACGGTGCGGCGCGCAGTCGCGCAGCACCTCGCCGATCACGGATCGATCGGTGAAGCCGCACACATAGTCGAAATAGCGCTGCGAATCCTGGGGATAGCACCGCGCGTGCGGCCCGCCGAGCACGGTGACAGCACCCTTGGAGCGGAACATGTTGCTCAGGGCGTAGGCGAGCTGTGCCGACTGGGTGAATGACCCGATGAACACCAGGTCGATGTCATCGGGCAGCTCGTGCAGCAGGTCCTCATACCCGGTGTAGCACACGAGGGTGACTTCGTGCCCCTCTTCCTCGCACCACACGCCGAGTACCTGAGGCATGATGCTTGCCAGATTCCCGTGCATGACACGGGAGTAAAGAGTCCGTGTAGGACCCTTGGCGACCAGGTCGATGATGCCGATTCGCAGCTTTCGCACGCCCCCCCCTGGGGCAGATGAAGCACCAAAGCTCCACCAAGTGGCCCCAAAGCGCAAGTAACTCGCTCAAAACTCGGGTTTTGGAAACTGTTGTTCTGGTTACAGGCTTCCGGCGAACACCCTGCGCTCGGCTACTTGATCAGCCGGATCGAGAACGGATAGCGGTAATGCTCCCCCTCGTTCGCCTTGATCGCGCCGATGATGGGGAAGATGACCATTGCCAGGACCACCAGGCCCAGCAACACGATGCCGATCAACACCAGCACCAGCAGGCCGCTCACGATGGCGGCCACGAGCATCGTGAGCTGAAAGTTGACGGCCTCCTTGCCCTGCTCGTCGATGAAAGGGTCCTCGTCCTTCTTCACGAGCCACACGATCAGCGGTGCCAGCAGGAAGCCGATCCCGTTCCCAATGAGACCGACGAGGGCGATCAGGTGACATGCCATGGCCCACTTGCGAGCGCTTTGTGGGATGGCGGCTGACGTCTCGTTCACGGCACGCTCCTTTCCCATGCTCGAGGCTGCGTAGCCAAGCTGCCGATTCCGGGCCCGAATGACAAGTGCCCGGCACGAGACCGGGCGCTGCGTCGATCGGGGCAGCAGGTGCGCGGCCACCGCAGGGCTCAGAAGTTGTACTCCAGGCCCAGTGTCCAGGCGACGTCGGGGCGCAATCCGCCATCATTGAGCGGGATGAGCGCGTTGGTGATGATCGTGAGCCCCGGGGACGTCACGAACTTGAGCCCGATCGAGCCGTCGACGATGTCGTCGCGCATGTTCGGGATGTTGGTCGGCTCAATAGTGCGGTGGAATGGCTCTTCGATGACCAGGGTCTCAGGGAGGTGGAGCTGCGTGTCGCCGGCCTGGAGCGCGGTGATGAGATCCGCGGCCAGGGTTGCCCAGGACGCCAGCGCGTGGTCGAATCCGATCGTGGCGAGCACGGCGTCGTTCTGCACGTCACCGCTACGATACAGGTAGCCCACGTTGGCGTGCGGCGAGAAGTTGCCGAACTGCCCCGACACGATGCCCAGGCCCCGGATCGACGTCTGCCCCGACCCTAGCAGATCCTCCTCGCTTCCGGTGGGGAAACGCGCATCGGCCAGGATGGCGAAACCCACCTTGTCGGTTTGCCGGACGTTCACCTTGAGCCGCGCGGCGATGTCGCCGAGTCCACTGGCACTCCCCTCGATGCTGCGGGTCGCGGCGAGATTGGGGTTGTCGGGCGTACCGTCGAAGAAGTGGGTGGCCGTGGGTCCGCCGAACGGCACGACCTCGGCCATGCTCGTGCCGCGCAGCTGGTTCGACACGATGGGGACCGCTACGCCAATGTCGATCCAGTCGAGCAGGCCGTACGTGAGGACGAAGAGTGCTGCGGTCACCTTGAGATTCATGTCGAGGTCGAGCCGGATGAAGTCGTTCTCGAGGGTGGGCACGCCCACCTTCGTGCAGTCGTCGCCTTGTGAGGCGTCGCACCCTTCGAAGTCGGCGTTCACGTGCGTAAAGTTGAGCTGGATGTTGTTTAGGTCCACGCCGCGCACCGACTTGAAGTTGAACGCGTTTACGGTGGCGCCGATCAGCACACGGCCTCGGCCCAGCGTTTGCGCTCGCTCGGCGAAGATCGGACCAGGCGAGGTGGCCGTCGGCACCGGCACGCCGCCCTCGAAGCGGAAGGTCTGGCCGCTCGACGTGGCGCTGATCGGTATGTCGGCGATGTTCGAGCTGATCGCGTTCTGCAGGAACGCGATCAGCGTTCCGTTGCTCGCCACCGCCGACGGGACGAAGTGATCGCCGTGCACCTGCACCGAAAGCGGGTTGTCGGGATCGGCGGTGCCCGCGAGAAAGAGGGCGCTCTCTCCGGTGCCGAAGATGAACAGCTCGCCGATCTTGCCGCGCAGCCCCTGCGCCGAGGCGGGCGTGGCGAACAGGGTGACTGCCAGGAGGGTGGTCAGGCAACGCTTCATACGGCTCTCCGTCTACGCATTGATTCTGGTGGTTGTAGCCCGTCGCATCGCCCAAGCGGCGGCACTACTGAACCTGGTCCATCCGCCACCCGTTGGCCCCACGGCGGAACGAGGCAGTGAACACGAAGGTCTGGCTCTCTGCGCGATTCATGCGGTATTCGTAGGTGGCTTCCACTCGCGCACGCGCGGTGTCGCCCGAGACATCTAGCTCGAGAATCTCCAGCGTCGCCTGAAGCGCGCTCACGTTGCCGAAGAAGCCGCGCCAAGCCTGCTCCTGGTCGGCCGTCATGCCAGGGTACGCGGCCCGCAGGCGGTCGAGGTCGCGCGACTCGATGGCGCGCCGATACGTCTCGAGCAGTTGCTCGATCTCGGGCCGAGGGTTGGCTAGCGCCGGGTCGTCGGCGGCAGCGGGGGCCTCCACCGTGACGGCCACCCGGGCCGCGGTGCTCCCGCTGGTGGCAGTGATCGTGGCGGACCCCGGCGCCACGCCGGTGACGATGCCGCCGGAGGAGACGCGCGCGACGGCGGCATTGCCCGAGGTCCACGCCACCTGCCGGCCGCCCAGTGCCGTGCCGGCGTCGTCTCGCGGTGTGGCCGAGAGTCGTAGCGTCGCTCCGACCAGGATAGTGCCCCGCCGGGGAGAGACCTCGAGCGACGCCACCGGTTGGGCACTCACCGAAACGGTCGCCGAGCCCGAGCGTCCCCCGCTCGTGGCCGTGATCTGCACCGTGCCCTCGGCAATGCCGGTGACGAGTCCAGCATCCGAGACCTGCGCGAGCGCCGGATTGCTTGAAGACCAGCGCACGTCCCGCCCGGTGAGCACGGCACCGCTCCGATCGCGGAGCACGGCCTGGAGCTGGATGCTCTCGCCGGCGACCGTCGCAGCCGACGCGGGTGAAATGCCGACCGATGCGACGGCGGTGGGTCGGGTCGGTGCGGCGGGACGCGCGGGTGGCGGGCTCACCTGGACTGCGATGGTGGCGGAACTGGCGCCGCTACGTGCGGTGATGGCAGCGTTCCCGGGCGCCACCGCCGTCACGGCACCATCGGTGGAGACGGTTGCCACCGCTGGATCCGATGAACTCCACTCCACGGCTGCCTCGAGGACCTCGGTGCCGCCCGTGTCTCGCGGGGTGGCCCTGAGAGCGGCGCGCTCGCCCGCGGGGAGGGTCACGGTCGGTGGAGATACATCGATCGCCGCTACGCGGAGCGCCGATCGAGCGGGTTCCTCTGCCTGCCCCTCGACCGGTGTAGGCGCCGAGGTCCCGTCTGCCGGGGTGCGCCCGAACACGAACCAGAGCCCAACGACCGCCGCCGCGAGCGCAGGAGCCGCCCACAGGGCCCTCCTGGCGCCGCGCCGCCCCCCGCCCGCCGTCGCCTCCGTGGGAGGCTGTGGGACCGACAGGGGAGTCGGCGTGACCGGGGTAGGCGGTGTGGAGCGCATGGCGGACGGCGGTGTGCTGAACTTCTCGAGCAGGGACTCCGCGGTCGTACGCTTCTTGCCCTTGGCGAGGGTCAGCATGTGGGTCCGCACGACGCCGCTCTTGCTGTCCGTCACTGTGCCGATCGCCTCCACGGCGGCTTCCACTGAGGGCCAGCGATTCGCCGGATCCTTTTCCAGCATGCGCATCACGGCGGCGGCGATCTCAGGGGGACAGTCGGGGGCCAATTCCTGGAGCGGTGTTGGCGGCGTGTGACAGTGGTCGTACAGCAGGTTGACCACCGTCTCGGAATGAAAGGGAAGCTGGCCCGTGATCATTTCGTACGCGACGACGCCCAGTGCATACTGGTCCACCGCGCCCGTCACCTCCCTGCCGCCACATTGCTCGGGGCTCATGTACGACGGCGTGCCCACCATGCCGCCGGTCATGGTGAGCGCCTTGGCCTCCGCCACCTTGGCGATGCCGAAGTCCGTGACCACCACCCATCCCTCCTGATCGAGAAGGATGTTGCCCGGCTTGACGTCCCGATGGACGACGCCATTGCGGTGCGCGTACCCCAGCGCGCTTCCCGCCTGGTTGAGGATCGTCTGCACCACCGGAACCGGTAGGGCGCCGACTTCCTTGATCACCGTCTCGAGCCCGCGGCCCTCGACGTACTTCATCACGAAGTAGGCGATCTCTTCGCTGTCTCGAACTGCGTATACTGGAATGATGTGCGGGTGGCTGAGAGAGGCGGCCGTGCGCGCCTCGCGATTGAAGCGCTCCTGGATGCCGGGATCCATCAGGGTGAGGGCGGGTGACATCACCTTGATGGCAACCTTGCGGTCGAGTGAGATGTCGTGTGCCAGAAATACGAAGGCCATCCCGCCGCGTCCGACCTCGTCCAGGATCTCGTAGTCACCGAGGGTCGCTTGCCGCAGTTGGTTGAGCAGTCGGCGCTCGCTCTCCGCCACCGACTCCTGGCTGGGACGGCGTATCTTCTCTGTGCGCGCCGTCTCCTGGTCGGACCCGACCCGCGAGCCGCAGTTGGCACAGAATTGGGCTCCGGTCGGCACCTCGGTGCCGCATCGAGTGCAATGGCTCATGGCCGAGTCTCTTCTAGTACTGCGACTGCATGTACTCGATCCCGGCGGCGACTGTCGCGCGCCAGGCGCGTTCGAGGTCCGGGGTGAACTCCGGATCGTGCTGCCTCACCGTTTTCATCAGGCTCTCCACGAACGACGGATAGTGGGCCGGATCGATGTCCAGATCCTGCCGACTGTGGCGCTGGGCGACTCGGGTGAGGACGTTTGGGTCGGAGGGCGGCTGCTTGGGGAAGAGCAGCAGGAGTCCGACGGCGTGCTTCAGCAGGTTGTGCTGCCGTGTGAAATCCGTGTTGGCGAAGAGCGACTCGATCTCCGGGGCGTTCTCGAAGAAGTTCCGGTAGAACGACGCGAAGAAGTCCGGCGCAGAGCAGCACCGGTCATAGCTGTCCTTCGCCGCGACCATGTCCTGCTGGCCAGCGGTGACTGATTCGGGGCGCATCCACTCCTAATAACACCTCGAGGTTCTCCGATCAATACTGTCGGAATTCCCGCTAGAGACGGATTGGCACGCCGCGCGTGCCTCCGGGTTCCGGCGAGACACCTAACCAAAAGGCCGGCAAGGATTTACGTCTTGCCGGCCTGGCCTCGGGATCCGGTGTGCGGGGGTTTAGGGCAGGGCGGGCTCGACCGCGATACCCTGCAGATCCTCGAATCGGGCTATGAGCCCCCAGCCGCCGAACGACTCGGCGACCGCCACCACCAGCTCGTTCTCGCCCTGCCGCAGTGGGAGGTACACCGCGTCGTTTTCGATGGTCACCACGCCGAGGTAGCGCTGGGAGCGGGAGCGATACGTGTTGTCGCCCGAGAATACGACCTGACCGTTCAGGAAGATGCTGCCGCGGTCGCTGAAGCCGAAGTTGAGCCGCTTGACCTGGTCGCGCTCGGAACGGACCAGCACCCGCGCGAGCACCATGCCACCAGTCGTTCCCTGCGGAAAGGCGCGGAAGCGGGCCAGGTTGACGAGGCCTGACGGTTCGCTGGACACCTCACTCCAGCCGTCGGTCTCCAGCAACTCGGTGGGGAGGTCCTGCAACGAGCCCTGCGGAGGTGCGACTGTCGGCGAGATCGCCCAGCGACCGACGTACTCGGGTGCCGGCTGCGGAAGCTCTCCGGAGGTCCCCGGTGTCTCGTCCGGGTGCAGCTCGAAGTTCGCGAACGCCGTTGGGTAGTGATCGGGGAGCTGCCCCGCTCCCGGGAACGCCGCCTTCAGGGCGATCACGCCGCGGCTCGCGCCGCGCTTCAAGTGCTCGACGACGAGCGTGGGCTCGGTGGCGCCACCGCAGTAGGCCTCGAGCCGTGTCCCCGAGACCACCAGCCTCACATGCACCCACTCATCGGTGGGGATCTCGAGCGTGGCGTTGTACTCCGGGTAGAGTTGCCACGCCGAGACGTTGTGGAACACCGGTGTGTATTGGGTGGCGTCGAATCGCCCCGTCTGGTGCGGGCGGAGATAGAAGTCCTCGTAGTCGCCGGTGCCGCCCGCGATCCGGAAGGCCGCCCCCACGAACGACCGGTGGCCTGAGCTCGCCACGTCGAACTCGATCGTCCCGTTCTCGAACTCGATATCCGTGAGGATGAGGGCGCCGTTGCGAAGGCGCACCGCCTCCTGGCCGAGGTGCGTCTCCGCCCTGACCTCCTCGCCGAAGACGGCCCAGGTGCGGCCGGAGAACTCGATGGTCTGCTGTTCCTGCTGTGCCGCGAGAGTGCCCGGCAGCGCCACACCGAGCAGAGCGGTCAAGAGTACGCGCATCCTCATCCTCCCGTGAATGAGATCCGGTCGGGTCCGAGCGTGAAACGTGGGAGTGCGGGGGAAGGTTGCGGATCCTACTCGACTACGGCCGGCAGGACGTAGGCCGTGAGGATCTCCAACGGAAGGCCGGCAAGGCTGTTGTCGTTGCCGCCGTTGAAGACCGCCACGAGATCGATGTCTGGGAAGACGAAGATGAACTGACCCCCTCTTCCGTGGGCCGCGAAGCAGTCCAGGGATCGATCTCCCACGGTGAATTCGTGGAGCCACCATTGGTATCCATACTCCTGGTCGGGCACCTGTTGCCTGGTGGACTCTCGAACCCACGCCTCCGACACCACCTGCGTGCCGTTCCAGTTGCCGCCACGGAGGTAGAGTAGCCCGAACTTCGCCATGTCGCGGGGCCGCAGGGCCAGGCCGCCGCCCGTCTGTGCCGTGCCGTTGGGATAAGTCCACCAGAAGTAGTCGGTGATGCCGAGTGGGCCGAACAGGTACTCCTCGGCGAAGGCACCGACCGCCATCCCGCTCACTTTGCCGACAATCGCTCCGAGCGCGATGGAGACGCCGCTGTTGTAGAGGAACGTCGCTCCGGGCGAGGCAACGACCGGCTGTTCCATGACGAAGCGCAGCTGATCGCTGCTCCGGTTCATGGCGACGTGTGTGTTGCGTGAGTCGTAGTACGGGTAGGTCCACTCATCCCAATACAGCCCCGTGGACATCGAGAGCATGTGCGAGAGACGTATCTCGTGCTTCCTCGGGTCTACGTCGAACGCGTCGGTGTATTCGGGGAAATGAGCGGACATCTGCTCGTCGACGCCGGTGATGAGCCCCTGATCCACGGCGATGCCGACGAGCGCCGATGTGAAGCTCTTCGTGACCGAGTGCAGCTCGTGCAGCATGTCGCGCTGGTAGTTGACGCGGCGCTGCTCGTTGATGGAGCGACCGGGATAGTACTCCTCGAGCACGAGCGTGTCGTGCCGCACGATCACCACGCTGTGGATCTCTGGGAAGTTCCCGTTATCGATGAAGAAGAACAGGTCCCGGAAGGGCTCGACGCGGATGCCGTGGTCGCGCAGGTCGCCGGTGGCCCAGCCGTCCCCTGTTTCCTCCGGGACGGTGTAGGCATAGGGCTCCACGACCTCCTGAGGCCCCGTGCCGTCGCCACAGGCCAACAGGGCTAGGCCGATGAGCGTGGCTGGCAGTGCGGCGTTCCGAGCCCACTCGCATCGTTGAGCACGAGCTGCCCGGCACGGAGGGAAGCAGTGGATGCCAGACGGGCCCGACATCGTGCCGGGCCCGTGGTTGCCTGCCGTTCCGATCGCGCTGGCGCTACAACCCGATCCAGTAGTTGACCTTCACCAGGAAGATGTTGTCCGCGGGACCGTCGAACAGCGCCCGCATGTCGCGGCCGAAGTCCATGTCGCCCATAGACGCGCTGCTGCTGCGGGACTGCGTCCACACCAGGAAGATGGTCGAGCCCGGACGGAACTCCCAGCGCAGCACCGCATTGCCGCGCAGTGAGCGGTAGTTGAAGTTGGGGTCGTCGAACTCGAACGCCTCGGCCGGACCGTCGCCGTCCGGATCGACGGTATAGACCCCGTCGGCGAGGTCGATCGTCCCCACGTCAACGCCGTACACATTCTTGTCGAGCTCGCGCGGCGCGGCGAACTCCTTGAAGCGGGAGTAGCGGCCGCTCGAGATGTAGGGCTGCAGGAACACTTCCAGCGTCAGTGTGGGCGTGAATGTGATGTTCAGCCTCGTGTCCATCGAGATGGTGTTCTGCTCGATGTCCCCGAACACGTACCGCTGGCCGTAGAAATCGACCGCAGTGATGTCCTCCTCGGACGTCACGTACTGGGCCGACCTCTCTCCGTAGCGGAACGAGGGCCCGAGAGTGAACGAGATGTTGGAGGCCGGGCGGTACGTCACGTCTATCCAGCCGCCGTACCCGTGTCTGTCATCGACGGTCCACGTGTAGTGGCCACCGACGTCGATGTACAGCTTCTTGCGGGAGTCGGTGCTCCCGCCGAGGTACCAGTAGTCCGAGCCGGCCCGGGCCACCACCGGTCCACCGCGCGTGAGCCGGTCGTCGAGCACGGTCGGGCGGTGGATGAAGAACGTGCTGATCCACCAGTAGTTGGCAAGCTGGCTCCACACCGACGCCTGCATCTGCCGATCGGTGAGGTCGCCGTCGAAGTTGTACTGCTGCTGCGCGCCCGCGGTGAATGACAACCGCCGGTAGACCTTGTTTGGCGTGAGGAACCGGCGGTTGACGTTCGCGCTCATCCACCAGTAGTCGGAACGCGTGTTGAACGCCAGGTCGTTCACCTCGAAGCCGGGGCTCCGCATGTTGCCGTTCAGCTCGAAGCGCCAGTCGCCACTCTCCTTGGAGAAGCGGGCGTACCCGGCATAGCCGCGCACCGACGTCAGGTTGGAGTCCAGCGCGTTGGTGAACAGTCCGTTCCCGCCACCCTGCCGGTCCGGGCGCTGGAAGTAGCGAGCGCTGGAGCGCTGGATTCCCAGCATCGCCTCGGGATCGCCGCTGACCTGCGACAGCGCCAGGTTGGTGGCGAACCGGTACGTGCGATCCTTGAACCACATCACGGACTCGAAGCCGGCCGCCTCAGCATGGCTGCTGAGGCTCTGGATCACAGCCGGATCTCGCATGTGGCGCACGACCGAGGTCACGATGCCGCCGATCTGGATGTCGCCCTCGTTCATGTCCTTGGTGACGCGGCCCACGAAGTAGTTCGTGGTGGGTTCCACCACCTTGGAGACGCCGAATCCGGAATCGGTCGCGACGGCGCCGTGCTCCCGGGCCGTGACGGCGTTCAGCAGCCCGATGGACCAGCCGTTGCTCGTCCTGCCGGTGATCTTGCCGGCACCCAGGATCGTCGTGTTGTGGGGAACGTCGGCCCAGTCGCCGGCGTCGTAGGCGTTGTCGCCCACTTGCGGTGACCGTCCGATGCGTCGCGAGTAGAATAGGTTGAGGCCCGACGTGTTGCTACAGAAGAAGCACCATAGACCGCCGTACCGCAGGAATCCGCGACCCTCCACGAAGAACGGTCGGCGCTCCGGGAAATAGGTCTCGAAGGCGCTGAGGTTCACGACCGCCGGATCCACCTCGACCTGACCGAAGTCGGGGTTGATGGTCGCGGTGAGCGTCAGGTTGGACGTGAGCGAGAGCTTCATGTCCACCCCGGCCCGATAGTCCCCGTGGTGGCCCCTGTTGAACGGATTGTCCGCGTCCTGGGAACCGAGCTTCACGGACCGCCCCACGACGTAGGGCAGGAACTCGGCCCGCGACGGCGAGGCCGCCATCGAGAGTCCCTCGAGGTGACCGTAGCGCGAGGGACCGCCCGACTCGGTCTGGGGCCAGAACGCCCACTGGGACCGCTCGTTGAGGCGTGCGGTGTACCGCCTGATCTGCAACCCCCAAGTCTGCACCGAGTCGCGGGGGAAGCGGAGCTGTGAGAGCGGGATCCGGAGCTCGGCGGTCCATCCGAGGGAGTCGATGCTCGTCTTCGCTCTCCACACGGGGTCCCACGACGGGTCGGGCCAGCTCGAGCCTGGGCCGTAGGCATCGCCCTTCACGCCCGCTGGGTTGATCGAGAACTCCGTCTGGCCCAGGTGATCGTGGAACGTGTCGAAGATGATGGTGAGCAAGTCGGCGTCGGGATCCTGGTCGCGGCGCGCCAGGCGGGACGTCACCCCCTCGGCCCCCAGGTCGTCGTACATGCGCGCGCCGACGTACAGGGCCTCATCGTCGAACAGGAACCGCACCTCGGTGCGTTGCGTGGCGGGCTCACCCTCGTCGGGCTGCCACTGGCGGAATCCGGTCACTGCATGGGCCCCGATCCAGGCGAACTCATCCAGCTTCCCATCCAGCTCGATCTCGGTGGTGAGCCGTACCGCCATAATGGAAAGCGGCTCCGTGGGCTCGGGGTCGTCACCGGCGCGCGACTCAGCAGCCGAAAACACGAGAAACAGGGCGGCGAGCGTACACGCCGTGCCGGTCCGTCTGTAGTCCATGGTTGGTGTCTCCCCTTGATTCCGTCCAGCGGTATCCGCGCGTCGAATCCGCCGACGTCACACCGTTAGACAGCCAGGGGGACACGCATAGTTGCAATTCCGAATGCTATTCTCGTGTTGCGAATTGCACTGCAACCATTCCATTCTACGAGGCGTCTAACATTGGATCAGGCCGTGAGGGGGTGTGGGGATGCAGGTTTGGGCACTTGCCTTGGCCCTCCAGACTACGGTGCCGCAAGGTCCGGCAACCGTGGACACGACGCGCCCGGAGCTGCGCAACCCCGACGGGCGGATTCCACCCTCGATCGAAGCGAAGTACGTGACTGCGGCGCCGCGCCTCGACGGCCGTCTCGATGATGCGGCGTGGCAGGGCGCGATGATCGTCGCCGACTTCACCCAGACAGAGCCGGAGGACGGTACCGAGCCGACGGAGCGTACGGAGGTGTGCGTGGTGTACGACGGCGCCGCGCTCTATGTGGGCGCGCGCCTCTTCGACACCGATCCGCTCGACATCGCGCGGCGGCTGGGCCGGCGCGACAGCTACACGTCGAGTGACGAGTTTCAGGTCGTTATTGACTCGTATCACGACCATCGCACGGCATTCCTGTTCAGCGTGAACCCGGCAGGCGTGCGGGGCGATGCGGTGCTGACCAACGACAATGGTCATGGTGACCGGTCGTGGGACCCCGTGTGGTCGGTGGCGACCCGTGTCGACACGCTGGGCTGGGTCGTCGAGATGAAGATCCCCTTCTCCCAGCTCCGGTTCTCCGGTGCGGAGGAGCAGCTGTGGGGCATCAACTTCGCACGTGAGGT
>JBDGXT010000345.1:0-3043 GCA_039584455.1 Gemmatimonadota bacterium | reverse complement strand
CTTCATGAAGCTGATCTCCGGGCAGCTCTACCATTACTTGCAGAGCGTGCAGGCGTACATCTCGCCCCCGATCGCGGCGGTGTTTCTGATTGGCGTGTTGTGGCACCGGGTCAACGCGAAGGGCGCCATGGCCGCCCTGATCACGGGATTCGTGTTGGGCATGGGGCGACTGGTGGTGGAAATCAGTAGCCCCCTCCAAAAAGGGCTCCTGGAGGTCTACGCCGACATCAACTTCCTGCACTTCGCAATCGTCCTCTTCGTGACTTGCACGGCTGTGCTCGTGATCGTGAGTCTGCTGACGCCACCGCCGCCCGCCTCCAAGGTGGCCGGCCTCACGTTCACCACGCAGGACCCGGCCGCTGCGCTGGAGTCCGATCGCCGCTGGCGAGCCAGGGACCTTCTGTTGAGCCTGGGGCTGGTAGTTTGCGTCGGCTTGGTGTGGGTCTACTTCTCGTGAGGAATCGGCTCGTCCTGACCTAGCGGCCTTTGTGGGGCAGCGCTTCGAGTCGCCGCAGCCGGTGGCTCGAGACCCGCGTGGGTGCTAGCGGCCGACTTCTGAGAGCTGGAAGATGTGACTGTCCAACGCCCCGAGCGACGGGAGGGGAACGTAGCCCTCGATCCGCCCGTCCTCTCCCACCCTCAGCGGCGCGCCCCGCGGACCGCCGAGCAGGCTCCGAACCTCGTACCGGCCCGCCGGCAGCACCTCCCCCTCTGAGGAGACGGTCACACCGGAGAGCGGCGCCGCGCCGACGTTGGCGACCACCAGCACCGCACGATCACCCTCGCGCCGCAAGTACGCCACCACGGCGTCCGTGCTCGCCACGAGCGGCAACAGCTCACCGGTACCGAGCGCCCTGTCAGCGAGTCCGGCTGGAGGGGCTCCCACACCAGGCCATCAGTGAAGCCGGCGCCCGGCCCACGGGCCCACTGCATGGGGGTGCGCAAACGCGGGTCCGGCTTGTTGCCGGCCATCCCAATCTCCTCCCCGTAGTAGACGAAGGGTAGACCGGGCAGCGTGAGCAGGATCGTGGCCGCCAGCTTGGCGCGGGCGACGTCCCCGCCGAGCTCAGTGAGCGTGCGGGTCTGGTCGTGGTTGCGGAGAAAGGGTGACCAGCGATCACTGGGCAGCTCGCCCTGGAGCCGCAGGACAGGCGGCAACAGTTGCTGGGCAGAGCCGGTCCGCAGCGCCACGAGAATGGCGTCGGAGACTTCGAAGGCGAAGTGTGCGTCGAGCTGGTCGGGGTAGTAGGCAAGCATGGCGCCCGTGCTGTCCCACACTTCGCCGATGGTGAACGCGTTGGGCGCGATGCTGCGGATGTATGCGGCGAACTCGCGCAAGAACTGGTGGGTGCCGAGGGTGCCCTTCAGCTGTCCGTCCTCTTCCACGAGGTAGGGGATCGCATCCAGACGGAACCCGTCGACCCCGATCTCTTCGAGCCAGAATCGCGCGACCTCGCGTGCCTCCGCGCGGACGGCGGCCGTCTCGTAGTTCAAGTCCGGCATGCCGCCCCAGAAGATCCCGTAGTAGTACTCCTCGCGCCCAGGGGCACGGTGCCAGACCTGCTGGCCCCAGGGACCCTGGATCCCGGGATCGGTCGCCGACCACACGAACCAGTCACGGTAAGGCGAGCCGGGGTGGAGCACCGCCTCCTTGAAGAAGGGATGCTCGCTGGACGCATGGTTCAACACGAGGTCTACCAGCACGCGAATGCCTCGCTGGTGCGCTTCGACAACGAGACGCTTGAAATCGTCGTTGGTACCGTAGTCGCGTGCGACGCGGTAGTAGTCCGTCACATCGTAGCCGTGATAGCTCGGCGACTGTGCCACCGGCATGAGCCAGATGCACCGGGCACCCAGATCGCGGCGCGAGTTCGCATCACCGTCGTTGATATAGTCGAGCTTCTGGACGAGTCCGTTCAGGTCGCCCACACCGTCGCCGTCGCTGTCGTAGAATGAGCGGACGAAGATCTCGTAACAGACTGCGCCACGCTTCCAACTGTGGGCGGCGGAGGCACTCACGTCCTGCGCAGCGGTCACGGCGGGGAACGCCGAGAGAGTAGCGCACGCTGCGGCGACGAGACTCCGGAGCATCGGCATGGTGTCAACACCTCCGTTCGCGAGCAACGTAGCCGCGGTCCGCCTCGCGGACAAGAATGCGGTCGGAAGCGTCCGATCGTCTCGCGGAGCTCGCGCGCCCCACGTACATTAGGGATTCTGACCGCGGTTTCCTCTCACCGGGGCCTCAGGGGTACACCCATGCACGTGTTCATATCTCTCATTGTCGCGCTGTCGCTCGTCCAGGCGGTCCAGACGCCGGTGCTGGAGTTCCCGGAGGCGGGACTGGACGATCCGGCGGCGTACGAAGGGTACTCGACGCGGTTCTTCCGGGACTCCCATCGCAACACGTTGCAGATCTATCTCAACACCCGGAGCGGGCGCGTCGTCCACCTCTGGGCGGACGCGGCCAACGCCAGCGCCGCCTTCACGGTCCGCGATACGTTGGGCCGCCCGGCACCGCTGGTCTGGGGCGGCCCCGGCGCTGCCGCGGATAGGGACGGGCGCCGCCGCGCCATGCGGCACCGGCTTACGTCGGAGCTGGATGCGCTCGAGATCGGGTGGTTTCTGCTCGGCACCATGCGGCGGGAGCGGGATTTCCAGTCCGATGATTGGCACCGGAGGCCCTACGGTGATTCCTGCTTCGTCCCGGCCGAACTGACGGATCTGATCGGCAGCCTGGAACGTCTTCCCGCCGAGGAGCGTGGGCGCCATCTCTCGCTCCTCAATGCCCACGATCTCGCGGCGCTGCGGTCCCGGTTGGAACCGCACGTGACACTGACTCATGACGACACCGCCTGGATCGTCCTGGTCGAGCACACGACCCTGGATGGCCGGAATCACATGACGCTCGAGCTGCGCGGCGACTTGAGTACGTCGACTGCCAGCCTCGCGGGCGACGTGGTCTCGCTGCGCACGCGCGCTGACGGTGGAATCCGGTTCGACGTGACCGTCACCAGTGACGGCCCGACCCTGACGCCACTCGATC
>JBDGXT010000072.1:0-9434 GCA_039584455.1 Gemmatimonadota bacterium | reverse complement strand
GCAGCGGGAGTTCTGCCTCAAGCACCTGCCGGACTTCCCGCTGTTCAAGCTGATCAGCACGATCTACAAGGTCGCGCCGGGCATCCTGCAGGAGCACGGCAAGGCCAAGAACCCGTGGCCCAACGTGGACGCGCAGTCCGGCGTGATCCAGTGGTACTACGGGCTCACGGAGTGGGATTTCTACACGGTGCTGTTCGGCATCGGGCGCGCCCTCGGCGTGCTGGCCAACATCACCTGGGACCGCGCGCTAGGATACGCGATCGAGCGTCCCAAGTCGGTCACGACGACGATGCTCGAGGAGGTGGCCGGCGTGACGTCCGCGGAGCTGGCGGGCGCGGCCAAGTAGCCGGCCGGTTCCATCCGAAGAACGACAGGGGCACCGATTCGGTGCCCCTGTTTGCATCGTGGCAGGCAGGATGGGCTGTCAGCTGAGCTCCCGCACTTGCCAGTGCTCGTCCACCCACAATGCGACCACAGAGATCGCCGGGAACCGCTCCCGCAGCAGGGGCAGACAAGCGCGCAGCTGACGCTGCTGCGTCGCCGCAGGCACCGGATTGCCGGCGCAGTCATGGTGCGCGACCACGGCGAGGCCACGGGACTGGTGGCGCTCGAGCGAGAGCGTCACGCACTCATAGATGCCCTGCACCCTCGCGCCGTCGGCCGGTCCGGAGAGCAGTCCGGCGGGCCCGGCCTCCGTCACGACGTCCACGTACTCCACCCCGAAGCGCTCGCGCAGGTAGGAGATCACCGGGAGCTGGATCCTGCCGTCCAAGCAGTTGATTGCCGTGCAGAACGTGAAGGGGCCCTTGGGGACGCGGTCCGGCACGGCGTCAGCGCTCCTCAACTTCTCCCGTCCCCTCCTCCAGCGGCTTCACCAATCCCGCGTAGCGCTTCTCGATCTTGAAGCCGTGCGCGTAGAAGTACTCGGGCCGGAAGAAGCCGGTGGTCACCGCTCGCACGCCTGCTGCGCGCAGACGGTTGAAGAACTCCTTCATCAGGCCGTCGGCCACGCCTTTGCGCCGGTAGGCCTCGGCCACCACGATCTTCTCGAGGTGGGCACGCTGTCCGTCCTCCTCGATCTCGTAGTAGATGCCACCGATGATTTGATCCCGCTCGTTGATCCCGACCAGGTAGCGGTGCTCCGGACCGAACTGCACGTCCAGCCGCGCCGAGACGAAGAGCCGGTGCAGCCGCTCCACCTCCCTGGGCAGCAGCGCGTGCCGCACGCGGAACGGCCCGGCGTCAGCGTCCTCCAGCGCGACCACGATCTCGGACTGGGAGCTGCCTGCGAGGTCCGCAGACACGAAATCCACGGCGTCCTCTGGCCGCAGGTAGGCGAACGGAATGCGGGCGAGGAAGTAGTCGTCGGCGGGCTCCACCGGGAGCCGCTGCCGCAAGTCGGCCACGGCGCCGGCCAGCTCGCCGTTGCGGATCTCCCCGCTGCGCACCTTGGCGGTCAGCTCGTCCAACCCCGCCTGGAGCTCGTTCGTGCTGTCGCGGAATACCGTCTCGCGGAAGAAGCGCAGGCGCACTTCCGGATAGGACATCGCCAGCGTGTCGAGCCCGTAGGTGTCGTAGAACTCCTGTAGCGTCGCGGCGCGGGCCTGGGGAGTCGCGTCGCCGTTCAGCTTCGCCCAGCGGCGATACCGCTTGGCGGCGAAGTAGAGCCGCTTTGGCAGGAAGCCGCGTCGCCTCACGGTGAAGAGGTACTCCTCGAGCGCCTGGCGCAGTTCGGCAGGCGCGTCCGGCTCCGCCTCCAGCGCCCGCTCGTAGGCATCGAGGCCGTCCTGCTCGCCGATCACCTCCAACACGGCCGAGAACGTCACGTCCCACCCGACTACGCCATTGAGCTCCGCGTATTGGTCCTCCACCGACTGGACGAACCCCTGCTTGAAGGAGTGCACCATGTCGAGGAGTCCACGGTGCGAGTGCCGCGCCGAGAGAGAGACGATGCGTGAGCCGCGATGGTAGTCGTGCGTCGGGAGCACGATGTCGGCAGGGCTCAGCTCCGTGATCTCACAGCGACGCCCGGTGCGGTCCCAGAAGTCCACCAGGGCCGCCAGGGCGCTCCACGCCAGGAACGGCCACAGCTGGAGCAGCCCCTCGTGCTCGGATGCCCGCCGCGCCAGGCGCCGCATTTCCCGGTCCAGGGTGTCGCCACTGACGAACTCCTCGCTCCACAAGTCCTGCTCGGGAATGTGGCCCCCGAAGTCCTCCACCACCGGATCGCGCGGGCCCGCCACCCCGCACAGAATCAGCCAATCGATCTCTTCCTGGACCTGCGCGGACTCGAGCTCGTCCACCAGGTTGGCAGCGAGTTCGTAGGTCTCCTGCGCACGAGTCTGGATAGTGACGCGATACACCGACTTGCCGTGGCGCGTGCCCAGCATCCGGATCCACACGCCGCCCGGCGGGATGTCGTGCAGTCGCACGATCGTGCCGCGATAGAAGAGGAACACGGCCTCCCGCAGGAAGGGGGTGCTCTTGATCGCGGTAAGCAGGCGGCGGCGGTGCTCGTCGGGCGTCGACTCCTCGAACACGACGACGTCCTCCCAGCGGTACTCCTGCCCCGTTTCCGTATCCACCGCGATCTTGGAGGTGGGTCCGAGCCACTGGCGGAAGCCGTTCTCCAACGTGACGCGCGCGCCGCCAGCATGCACACGCAACGCCTGGCTGCGCGCGAACAGGCTCATCCGCACCAGGAACGCCCGGATCATGCGGAACCGCACGGGGTGGCCGGCGCCGTACTGCGCCAGAAAGCTGAGCAGCGAGAGGGAGAGCTGGTCGCTGGCCGCGCCATCGGTGCACGCCTCCTCGGCGTACGCGATGAACGCTTGGATCTTGGCCTCCGACAGGTTGCGCTCCGCCAGATACTCCGACGTTTCCTCATCCAGCAGCGCGGGGTCGCGCCCGAAGAACACCTTCAGCGTCCGCATGAACCGGATGCTGCGCTCGACCGGGACGAGTGTCTGGAATGCCCGGCGCCTCACCTCCGCAGCGTCCGCGACTGCCCCACGGGCGAGCACGAAGCGGGCCGGCTCGGCGAGCGGGCCCTCCTCGTTTGCCACGACGCGCTCGAGCAACCGCTCGGCAGCCAAGGCCGCCTCTCGATCGGCCGACGAGAGCAGTCGTGCCGCTCGGTCCAGGTCGTCCAGGGTCCACTCCGCGTGCCGCGTCGCCTCCAGCAGAGCCTCGCGCTCGGCCGGACTTGGCTTGTACGGCGCCGGTCGCCCTGCCCACCCGATGCCCTCCTGTGAGCGGCCCGGCCGCTGACGCTGGTTGGGTTGGAGCGGCGCAAACTCCACCAGCTCTTCGTTCCCGAGCCAAAGTCGTGGCGTCGCGAGGAACGCTCCCAGGTTCACGGTCTTGCGCGCCGTCTCGTAGATCCCGGCACCGATCTGGATCCGGGCCTCGTCGAGTCGCCGCACCGTCAGTGTCGACCCGACGGACGGCAGGCCCAGCGCGCCCTTGTCGATCTCCACGTCCTGCGCCGTGAGGCCGAGGAACTGGAACAGCCAGTTCGGCAGCGTCAGCTCGACCCCGCCCACGTGCAGGTGCGCCCGCCGATACAGCGAGTCGATCACGTCGGCGAAGTTTTCCACCACCGTCTTGCGGCGTGGCGTGCCCTTGGGAGTGAGTTCCCCCCGGTCGGCGTCGAGATCGCGGTCGATGACGTAGAAGTCGACGATGCGCTCGAACGGCGCCACGAATTGGTTGACCGACGTGACGAGCGAGCGGAAGTGATCCCGGATCTCGTGGATCGACATCGACGAGAAGTCGAGGCTCTCGTACTCGGGGTTGGGGTAGACCAGCAACGTATTGTATTCCCGGTGGTCACCGACCAGGAACACCCGGCTGACCGACTCGAACTCGCGGAACAGGTTCTCGATGCGCTGTGGCGCGATCGTCTGCCCCTTGACGTTCTTGTAGATCTCCTTCTTGCGGTCCACCAGCCGGATGTGCCCAGCATCGTCCATCTGCATCAGGTCGCCGCTGTGTAACCACCCGTCCTCGTCGAACGACGGCTCGCCGTCGGGCGGATCGAGGTAGCCCATCATCACGTAGGGGCCCCGCATCAGCAGCTCTCCATCGTCCGCCAGCTCGAGCTCGATGCCGGGAAGCGCGACACCGAGTGAGTTGTCCTTGTACTCGTGCGGCGGGGTCATCGTGGCGCCGCCGGTGGCCTCGCTCATCCCGAAGCCGCTGAGCAGCTGGATTCCCTGGCGATGGAAGAACTTGAAGATCTCGGGATCGAGATAACCTGCCGCCGACAGCCCCCACGCGAGGCGGCCACCCGTCACCTCCTGCGTAGCCTCGAGCAGCTCCTCGTCCGACGCTTCGAGTGGGCTGGCCCGCTGCGCGATGGCGTCGTACAGCTGCATCCACTTGCGCGGCACGCTAATGAACACCGTGGGGCGGTACCGCGTCATCCCGTCGGTGAGCGCCCCCATGGAGGGATCGAGCAGGAAACAGTACTTCGCCCCCCAGAAGACACACCCGAGCATCTCGAGGTAGCGGCCGAACGTGTGGAACAGCGGGAGGTAGCAGAGGAACACGTCCCGGTCGCCGATCTCGGGCAGGGCGATCCCCCGGGCGAATCGCTTGAACACGAGGTTGCGGTGGGAGTATTGGATGCCCTTGGGCATGCCCGTGGTGCCCGACGTGTACATCACGGTAGCCAGGTCACCGATGCGCACGGCCTCGCCACGCTGCTGCACGGCAGCGCCCGACACGCGGCTCGCGCGGGCCTCGAGCTCTCGCAGGCTCATGACTTCCGTACCCTGGTCCTCGAGCGCATCCATGCTGATCACGCGCTGCAGGTCGGGAAGCGCCTCGCGATTCTTCTGCACCTTGTGGAGCTGCCCGCGCCCCGACACGACCACGGTGCGCACCTTGGCATGCCGCAGGATGTACCCCACGTCGGCGTCCGTGGCATTCGCGGGAACGACCACGTTGACCAGCCCCGCCGTGAGGCACGCGAGATCCACGATCGCCAGCTCCAACCGGTTCTCCGACACGATGGCGATCGGCTGATTCGCATCCGGATCGTCGAGGGAGAGGAGCCCGCGCGCCAGCGTGTCCACGCGCGCCGCCACCTGTTGCCAGGTGAGCCGGTGGCTCTTCGCGCCCTCGGGGATCTCGAACAGTACCTTCGGTCCGTAGAACTTGGCGCGCTGCCGGAACAGGGGGCCGACGGTGAAGTGTGACGCCTCGACGGCGGCGAGGATGGTCTGGGTCCACTCGTCCACGGCCGCCCGCTCGACGCGCTGCACCACCGCGGGCCGACGCGCCAGGTCGAGCGTGTCCCAGGTGAGCAGCCGTAACTCGCGGTCGGGCAGCGCCTCCCCGGTGCCGCACCTGGCGGTACAGCGCGCGAGCAATGCCTGGATCTGTCCGAGGTCGATGTGCTCGAGCACCGACTCGGGGTGCGGGGCCTGCCGCACGGCGGCCACCGCTGCCCGATCGAGCCGCTCGGTCTCCTCCGCCGGGGTACCGCGCCGGGCGGCCTCCTCCAGGGCGGCCGAGACCCGGGCCGCGACCTGGTCGGCGGAGAGATGGGTGAGATCCTGGAGGTCTGCGACGCTCGTCATCGTCCCACTATACTAAGGAATGCGCAGGCCGCCGGGCAGCCGGCGGCCGAGGCGCTCCACCTCCTGCTCGAGCTGCACCCGCACCGCGGCGAGCGCCGTCAGCGCCCCGTCGATCTCATCGCGGTACTGCGCCTCGAGACCCGCGACGCTGCGCCGCGCCCGAGCGAGCTCGTCATTTACCAGCGCATCCACCTGAGCTCGCGCTTGCCGCTCTGCGCGCTCCACCTCCCGGCCCAGCTCCCGCCGCAGACTGCCGGCGACCGCCTGGCCCACGTTCGACCGCACGGCGAGGGCCGGCTCCTGCACCGCACCGGACAGCCCGACCTCGATCCGCACATCGCGCAACCCCGAGACCGTACGCCACAACAACTCCTCGGCCCACGCGCGACTGCCGATCTGCGCCGCCCCCGCTCCCCGGTCCCCACCCTCCGGCCCGGCAAGCCTCTCCCACGTCGCCCGCGGCGCGTGCCACGACCACCGGGCGCTCAGCGCGTCGCCCGTGCGCGCCAAGCGCAGGTCCGTCGTGCCCGGCCCCATCACCAGGCGCGCACCCAGGGCGTCCAGATCCAGGCTGGGTAAGTCGATCCCCGCGAGCCCGACGTCGAGCGAGTCCACGACCGGCGCGGCAACATGGTTCAGCAGCGCGCGCACCGTAACGTCGGACGGCCCTACCACTGCATCTGAACGCCGCGCAACGAGCTCGAGGGGTTTGCCATAGAGCGCGGGATCCGAGGTGAGACCGGTGACGCGGGCGAGATACGCTCCCGCGGCCATCCCCTCACCCGCCAGCTCCAATCCCAGCTCACCGTACTCCAGGAGGAACCGGGGATCGGATGCCGCATCGGGAAACTCCACCGTGGTCCCCGCGCGACGCGGCCGGTCGGGCCCCCGATAACGCCGCGGATCGATGCCGGGCGGCAGGTACTCCTCGGCGAGACGCATCCAGTAGAGCACCGGCTGCACCCACGCGATCGCCGCGTCACCGAAGATGGCCGGAGAGAGGTCCGGCGCGTCGAGCGCCGGCAGCTCGAGGAGGCCACGCGCGTAGGCGTAGTCCGCTTGCCGCGCCGCAGCGAGCGCACCGAGCCCGTCTTGCACGTCCGCGAGATTCGCCTGTGCCGTCTGGCTCAGCGACTCGACCCCCTCGCCCAACGTGGCGAGAGCGGAGATCGTCTGCTGCACCTCTCCCGCAAGGCGCGTGGCGCGAATGACGTTGAGACCGCGCAGCTCGGTGTCTTCCAGCCGCTGGACGAGGGCACGCGCCGAATCGATGTGCGGCTGGGGTTCGAGCTCGACCAGTGCCTGGTCCCACGTGGCGCGCACTGCGTCGGCGCGAGCGGCGAGCGCCCGTGCCTCGCCCACCGTGCGCAGGCTGTCGGGATCGAGCGCGGCCACGTCCACCACCCGTCCCAACCCTTCCAGGCTGAACGGCGGGACGCGCACTGCCTCGGCCCAGGCCGCGACCTCGCGAGCCACCATGCCACTCTGGGGACTGGGGTTCTCCAACTCCCCCGACTCCTGCCGCGCGGTCCCGAACCGCATGCCGCGCACCGCCACGGTGTCCACCGCCACCTTCTGCTCCAGCAGCGGCCGCCACCGAACCGCCGCCACGATCTCCTCGGCCTCGAACAGGTTCTGCATCGGCGCGCTGGGGTTGGTGACCTGGAGTCCTCGCAGCGCGACCGTGCCGTCGCGTAGCCGCACGTCGGCACCCTCCAGATCCACGCGGGCGCCCACCAGGTACGCCCCCGTCTGCTCGATCCCCAGCTCCACAATGCGGTCCAGCAAGAGCCACCACACGAAGCCCATCAGCGCGATCACCACGCCGAGCGGCACGATGGCCCGCCAGCGGAACAGCTTTGGGCGCCTCATCAGGGTTGGAACAGACGGTAGAGGTTGTAGAGCTTGGTGGCGCGCACGGCACGGACCACCCTCGACCGCTCGATGCGCGGGCCCAATGTCGCGCGGTAGCCACGCACCCCCCCGCGCGCGAGGAAGTAGATCGGGAACGCCAACACCACCCAGCCCACCACGCTGCCCAGCACAACCGTGTTGTTCACCTTGCTCAGCGAGAGCACCGGCGTGTTGTAGATCCCCGTCCACACGGGTTGCAGCCCACCCGTGTCGATCAGCAGCGCGCTCCCCACCATATCGAACAGCGGGTCGAGCAGGAAGCCCACGGGCAGCATGACGAGCCATCCCAGAATGGCACCCGGCACCGACACGCGGAGCAGGAAGATCGCCGCGACGATCAGCAGGTTGTGCAGGCTCATCAGCGGCGTGAGCCCGAGGGCCGCGCCCAGAGCGACACCCGCGGCCACCTGTTGCGGCGTGCCGTCGGAGTGCAGGGCGCGCACGAACGACTGGAAGAGCTTGAGGAGTGTGAACACTGGTCCAATCTCCAACGCCTGGGGGCGACCGACCCCATCCTCAGACCCAACTCCATCGCGGTAATCGGAGCGTCGCGCCAGTCCAACACGATCGGCTGGCAGATTCTCGACAACCTGCTCCAGAACGGCTTTCACGGACCGGTGTATCCGGTCAATCCCAAGGCCGCCGCCATCCACTCGATCAAGGCGTACCCGTCCATTGGCGAGGTGCCCGGGCCGGTCGACCTCGCGGTGATCGTGGTGCCCAAGGCGCACGTTCTCGATGTGGCGCAGCAGTGCATCGACGTGGGCGTCAAGGGACTCGTGGTCATTTCCGCGGGCTTCAAAGAGGTCGGCGGGGAGGGCGTGGAGCGGGAGCGCGAGCTCACCGCGCTCGTCCGCTCGGCGGGGGTCCGGATGGTCGCGTCCGCTCGGCGGGGGTCCGGATGGTCGGCCCCAACTGCCTGGGCGTGATCAACAACACGCCGGCGATTGCCATGAATGCCACCTTCGCGCCCGCGCGTCCGCCCACCGGCTCCGTGGGCTTCGTGAGCCAGTCGGGCGCCATGGGCGCGAGCGTCCTAGACTACGCCGAACAAGGCCGATGTGAGCGGCAACGACCTGATCGAGTTCTGGTGTGACGACCCCGACACACAAGTCGTGCTGATGTACCTCGAGAGCTTCGGGAACCCGGCGCGCTTCGTGGAAATGGGGCGGCGGTTCACGAGGACGAAAGGACCCATCTGCATCGTGAAATCGGGACGGACCGGGGCGGGCGCCCGGGCCGCGGCGTCACACACCGGGGCACTCGCCGGAACTGAGCTCCCTGTTCGACCTGGCGATGGCCTTCGCCAACCAGCCACTCCCCGCAGGCAACCGCGTGGCCATCGTGACCAACGCCGGTGGGCCGGGGATCATGGCGGCCGACGCATGCGAAGCGCACGGACTGAACGTGGTGCGTCTCTCCCCGGAGACGGAGGAGCGCCTGCGCACGAAGCTCCCCGAGGAGGCCAGCGTGAAGAACCCGGTGGACCTGATTGCAAGCGCGACGGCGCAGCACTACGAGTTCGCGCTGCGCAGCGTGTTCGACGACCCCAACGTGGATGCCGCGATCGCCGCGTTCGTGCCGCCGCTGGGAACTCACACGCGAGACGTGGCCACCGCCATCGTGCGGGTGAACGAGCAGCATCCGGAGAAGCCGTTGCTCGCCGTGCTCATGGGCCGACAGGGCCTGCCGGCCGGCCTCGCCCAACTGCACGATGCCAGCATCCCCGCGTACATCTTCCCCGAATCGGCCGCTCGCGCGCTGGGTGACATGTGGCGCTACCGTCAGATCGCGGATCGGCAGGAGGGCAAGACGGTCTCCTTCAAGACCGACGACAAGGCGGTCGAGGCGATCATCGACGCCACGCTCCAGGCAGGGCACGAGAAGCTGAGCGAGCCCGACGCGATGCGGGTGCTCGAGGCATACGGC
>JBDGXT010000071.1:0-13207 GCA_039584455.1 Gemmatimonadota bacterium | reverse complement strand
CGGATCGGTCACGACCTGGCCGACGTGAATCCGTACGGCTGGGTCTTCCGGCCGATCATCCGGCCGTTCGCCAACCTCATCGTGCGCATCCTCCTGTGGATGCACGGGGTGCTCAATCTCAGCTACGGCTGGGTGTTGATTCTCTTCGGGCTGCTGGTGCGGATACTCCTCTGGCCGCTCAACCAGAAGGCCATGCGCTCCAGCATGGCGATGCAGGCGATCCAGCCCGAGTTGAAGGCGACCCAGGAGTGTTCCGGGAGACGATCGAGTTCCGCGGCGTGCCGTTCCTCTGGATACCGGACCTGTCGCGGCCCGACCCGCTCTACATCATCCCCATCCTCATGGGGCTGTCGATGTTCGCCGTCTCGAAGCTTGGCCAGCGTGGTGTGCCACCGAACCCGCAGGCCAAGATGATGCTGTACGTCATGCCGGGGTTCCTGACCTTCATCTTCCTCAAACTGTCGGCGGGGCTGAACCTCTACTATGCGGTGAGCAACATTGCGAGCATCCCCCAGCAGTGGCTCATCTCCCAGCAGCGGATGAAGCGAGTGAACAAGCAGGAGTAGGGCGTCGGCCTTGCCTGGCCAGCGCCCGGTGTGTCCCCCTAAGTTCGACCCGATGCTCACGGATGCCATCGCCGCGATCTCCACCCCGCCCGGTCGGAGTGGGATAGCGCTGCTGCGCGTTTCCGGTAGCGGCGCGCACGAGATCGCACAAACGGTCCTGACGCAATTCCGCGCCGAGCCCTGGCGGTGCGCGCGCCTCTCGCCAGCGAGGCATCCCACGCGGGGAGACCAGCTGGACGATGTTCTCTACCTCACGTACCAGGCGCCGGCCTCGTACACGGGGGAGGACATGGTGGAGATCTCTACCCACGGCGGGCTGCTGGTACCGGCGGAGGTGTTGGCCGCCCTGCTCGCGGCGGGCGCACGCCAGGCGACGCCCGGCGAGTTCACCCGGCGGGCCGTCGCCAACGGGAAGCTGGATCTGCTGCAAGCGGAGGCGGTAGCCGATCTCGTCGATGCGACCGCGCCGGCGCAACGGCGTGCCGCCCTGTGGCAGCTGGAGCGGGGACTGTCGAAGCGCATCGCCGGACTACGGGAGCAGGTGCTGGAGCTGGAGATGCTGGTCGGCTACGAGATCGATTTTCCGGAAGAGGACAGCGGGCCCGTGCCCCCCGAGCGTATCGCAGGGGCGATCGACGACGTGCAGCGAGCACTCGGTCGCCTGATAGGCACGGCGGGCGAGGGCGAGCGGTTACGGGAGGGAGCGCTCGCGGTGATCGCAGGGCGTCCCAACGCCGGCAAGTCGTCGCTGTTCAACGCCTTGCTGGGGAGTGAGCGGGCGATCGTCACACACGTCCCCGGTACCACGCGTGACGCTATCGAGGCCCCCGCCACGTGTGACGGCTTTCCGTTCCGCCTTATCGACACGGCGGGGCTGCGGGACTCCGACGATACTGTGGAGCGGATCGGTATCGAGGTGAGCCGCCGGTACCTGGCTGCGGCGGACGTGGTGATCTTCTGCGCCGAAGCGGGCCGCGCGCTGACCACTGAGGAGCGCAGCTTCCTCGAGGGCGTCGAGGCCCCGTGCGTGTCCGTGCGGACCAAGTCGGACCTGGTCCACCCGCCGCAGGGCCCGTGCGGGGAGGAGGTTCTCGTGTCGGTCGAGACCGGGGAGGGGCTCGCCGAGCTGCGCCAGGGGCTCGCGCGGCTGGCGTTCACCGCCCTCTCTGAGCGTGGGGACGTGGGACCGTTCATCACACGCGAGCGGCATCGCGACGCGCTGGAGCGTGCACTCACGGAGATCAGGGAGTTTCACAGCGCTCGGGACGCGGGAATCGAAGGCGCGGTCGCCGCCACGCACCTGAGAGCTGCGGTGACGGCGCTGGAGGACGTCATCGGCCTCGTGACGGCGGAGGATGTGCTGGAGCGGGTATTTGCGGCGTTCTGCGTGGGGAAGTAGGGAAACAGGAAGAGGGTGCCCGGCCGACCTGAGCGCTAGCTACTGCAACGAGTCGTCGTCCCCCTCGAGCGCCAGCCGCCAGATCTCGTCCGCGAGCCACTGCAGGCGCTCGTGGGCGTACTCCAAGTCCGAAGGGCCCTTGTCTTTGGCATTGCGGGACACCTCTCGGACGTGGTCGATGAGCTCGTCGATGACCTCGCGGAGCACCCGCTTCTGGCGGCGCTCCGGCAGAGGCTTGGCCGCCGGGCGCCTCGACTTCGAGGCCTTCTTCATGCGGTTTGTACGCCTCGCGCCCGCTGCTCGTGCGCCAGGCACTCCTCGGCACTCGCCCTGAGCGCCTGCGCGATGCCGCGTTCCGCCACGATGGCCTCCACCATGCGATACCCCAGGTAGTACCCCGAGCGCTCAGGAACGACCTTGCCACGCACCAGGCGCTGTGCGGCAGGCACGCCGCCCGACAGGTAGCGCAGCCGGTAGCCCAGGCCCCGCTCATCCAACTCGTCTTGGACGGCGCGCGTGAGAAACGCTTCCAGCTGCCGCATGCGGCGGTACTGGCGACGGACGTAGCCCAGGTACTCCCACATCTCGCGACCGGGTATGACCGCCCGGGCTGCCGCCACGGCCAGCCCCTCGCTCACGATGAGTTCCCGCAGCGTGGTGCGGCTACCGGTCTCCCAGTAGTCGTACGCGCCGTCCATATCGGCCACGATGCCGGCCAGCTCGCTGCCGCTGTCGGGGGAGGTGTAGCGCACCGTGTGCGCGACCTCGTGGGCGATCCACAGAGGTACCAGCTCGGGCTTGAGCCCCAGTCCGAGCGATTCGTGGTTGGGCTTGCCCGTGAAATGCTCGAGACACACGAAGGCGATCCCGCGACCGCCTACCACCAACTCGCCCGCGTTGGCGCCGCCCACACCCACCATGAGGTAGACGTCGAATTGCCGGTCGACCTCGAAGACCTCCTCGCACCGCCGCAACGTCTCCTCCGCCATGGCGACGACGTCGTGCCGCTCCAGCAGCGCGTGGAGGTCGCGGCGATCGGCGGTCAGGGTTCGCTCGATGACCTCCTGGGCGTGCGGGCTGTCGAGGTCGAGGATGTAGTTGTGCCAGTACGCGGACAGGACAGGGAAGTGGTCTCGCAGATAGCGACGATACGCCTCCAAGGGGTCCGGTGCGTCGAGCGCGGCGAGGAATTCCGGAACGAGGTTGATCAGCATGGAGGCGCAACCAATTTGTGACGCACCGCGAATGCTGACAACCCCTCGTGTTGAAACGTGCGCTGCTGCCTGGGGTGTTAGCGCAGGAGCTTCTCCAGAAGTGCCGCGTGCTCGGGACCGAATCCGTAGAAGACGATCTCCTCGAGGGTGTCGGCGTGCGGCGAGGCGCGGATGGCGTCGCGCATGATCGATGCCGCCTCCTGGAAATCGAATCCACCGATGCCGCTGCCCAAGACCGGAAAGGCGATGCGCTTCACCTCGTGCTGTGCCGCCAACGCGAGGCTGGCGGTGGTGCTCTCGCGGATGGAACGTGCGGAAACGGGAGCGTCGCCCATGGCGGCGGCATGGATCACGAAGCGTGCGGCCATGTCGCCCGCACCCGTGATGGCGGCCTGGCCCACACGGACGGGCCCATGCCGGTCGCATTCCTCCTGGATGGTCGGCCCTCCTGCCCGGCGAACGGCTCCAGCAACACCTGCGCCGAGCTGCAGGTGGTTGTTCGCCGCGTTGACGACGGCGTCGCCCTCGTAGGTGGTGATATCGCCCTCGCGGGCGGTGATGGTGGCTGCCACCGCGGGCCGTGGTCGGCTAGTCGTCGCGCAGGTCCCGGCTCATGTCGTCGAGCAGGCGCCGCTCTTGGGGAGTGAGGGACTCGATCCCCGTCGCCGAGATCTTGTCGAGCACCCGGTCTAGCTCGGCCGAGCGCTCTCCTTCGGGCCGGGAGGGTGTGGGTTGCGGCTGCGGCCGTGGCGTGCGCCGCTCCTGGGGGCGCCGCTGTGGCACGACGTGTGCGGGACCGCGTCGCTCGGCGGCCGCCCTCGCGCGCCGCACCACCGCTGCTTCGCTGCGCACGTAAATGAAGCCGAACAGAAAGCCGCCCAGGTGTGCGAGGTGTGCTACACCGTCCTCCGCCCCGGAAATGGCCAGTATGAGATTGATCGTGGCGAGGAACACGACCAGCCACTTGGCCTTGATGGGCGTGGGGATCGGGAAGATGTAGATCGGTGCGTTGGGCCAGCGTATGGCGAACGCGAGCGACACGCCGAATACGGCGGCCGAGGCGCCCACGAACGGCGTCACAGGGGCCACCAGTGAAACGGCGTATGAGAACGCCGCGCCGCCGAGGCCGCAGATCAGATAGTAGAGGGCGAACGCCGTCCCGCCCATGCGCTCCTCGACGGCCGGGCCGAAGAAGAAGAGCATGAGCATGTTGAACGCGAGGTGGAGGAACCCCGCGTGCACGAACATGTAGGTCACGAACGCCCACCAGCGGTGCCCGGCCGTAGCGGGGTGGAACGCGAACAAGTCGTAGAACCACGGTCCCGTGAACACAGTGATCGTGAGGATCCAGACCACCGCGTTCGCGATGAGGAGGCCCCGGACCCACGGGGTCAGCGAGAACAGCGGGCGAGTACGCATCGGCCTAAGTCTACATCCCCCTACGTGCCTGCTTTGTTCCGAGTTGCGGTCCGCTCGAGAACGAAACGGCAGATGCGGTGGCACAACTCCTCGAACGGGATGCCCATCGCCCCCGCCGATTGGGGGAGCAGGCTGGTGGCCGTGAGCCCGGGCAGGGTGTTGGCCTCGAGGCAATGAGGGGTCTCGTCTCCTCCCAGACGGAAGTCCACCCGGGAGAAGTCCCGCAACTCGAGAGCGTGGTGGGCGGTGAGCGCCAGGACCCGGAGCTCGTCCGCGAGCGTCCCAGGGATCTCTGCGGGGAAGATCTCCTGCGTCATCCCGGGGGTGTATTTGCACTCGTAGTCGAAGATGGCGTGCGACGGGATGATCTCGCCGACGGCGAGGGCCTCGTCGCCCAGAATCCCCACGGTGAATTCCCGACCCGAGGCGAAGGCCTCGAGCATCACGTCGTCGTCGTATGGGCGTGCCGCCGCCACCGCCGCATCCACCCGGTCGGCGCGCTCGACCACAGTGAGGCCCACCGTGGAGCCCGCCCGCGAAGGCTTGACGATCAGAGGGAAACCCAACGCAGCGACCTCGGCGTCTGCGGCCGGCCACATGTGCCAGTCCGGCGTCGGCACGCCCGCGGCACGGAACCGCCGCTTTGCCGCGTCCTTGTCCATCGCGAGGGCGCTGCCTTTGGGATCGCTCCCCGCGTACGGGATGCCGGCCTCCTCGAGAAGGGTCTGCATCTCCCCGCCCTCGCCCTGGCGCCCGTGCAACACGGGGAAGACGACCTCGGCCTGCTTGAGAGGGGCCAGGCCGACCAACTCCGGACCTAGCTCCCGTGCGGCGAGGCGCTCGAGCTCTTCGAGCGTGGGCGGCTCCTTGCCCACCGGCACGAGGCGCCGCGCTTCCTCCTCGGCTGATAGTGGGCCGTCCACCGTATCCACAACCGTGACGTCGTACTTCCTGCTGCGCAGGGCGGCCACGACCTGGCCGGCGCCGGCCAACGCCACGTCGCGCTCGGGAGTCGAGCCGCCCGTCAGCACGGCGACGCGCGTCATGCCGGGCGGTAGATCACGCGGTAGTGAGCGGTCTCCCAGATCTCCACGCCTTCCACACGGGCACTCGGGGCCACCTGCGCGAGTCGCTCGGTCGAGCGGGTGCAGATGACAAGCGCGAGCCGTTCGGCGCTGGGGGCGCGCTCGCGAAACGGCTCCAACTCGTTGAGGTAGGCGTGATCAAAATCGGCAACGGCTCCCTCCAGAGCGTCCTCGATCACGCGGAAGTCCAGGGCCATCCCGGTCTCGTCCAGCGAATCGGCATCGGCCCGCACGGTGAGCCGCGCGCGCCAGTTGTGACCGTGGAACCGCTCGCACTTCGCTACGCCCGGTAGGGTGTGTGCGGCGGAGAATGTCGCCTCGGCAGAGAGCAGGAAGTGAGGCACTGCTACCGAATCCCGGCGACGTGGTGCAGCACGTCGTAACGGGTGACGATGCCCGACACCTCGCCTTGCTCCCGCACCAGCACGGCTGGCGTCTCACGCGAGAGGAGTTCGGAGAACTGCTCCAGCTGTGCCTCTCCTTCGATCACCGGATAGGGTTCCTCCATCACCTCGCGCACGGGCTGTTCCAGCACCGCAGGGTGGGCGATGGCCCGTGCCATGATGGTCCCCTCGTCGAGTGAGCCGACACTCTCGCCGTCGTCGACGACCGGAAGCTGCGAGATGTCGTAGGTCTCCATGAGATTGATTGCCTGGCGCACGGTCTGAGCCGGGGCAACCGTGACGAGCGCCGGACCGGCGGCCGGCTTGGCGGCCAGGAGCTTGGCTGCGGTAACGCGCTCGACCTCGACGAGCTGGTTCTCCTGCAGCCACTCGTCGTTGAAGACCTTGGAGAGGTAGCGCTCGCCCGTGTCACACAGGATGGCAACCACGCAAGCGTCGGGATCGTCGACGTCGCGCGCGACCCGGAGCGCTACACTCACGATCAAGCCGGTCGAGCCGCCCACGAAGAGCCCCTCTTCGCGCGTGAGGCGACGGGCCATCTGGAATGCATCCCGATCGCTCACGGAGTGGAAGTCGTCGAGGACGTCGAAGTGCATCGTGTCGGGAATCTTGTCGCCACCGATGCCCTCGACCTTGTACGGATGTCCCTCCGCGACCTGCTGTGTGTGGGCGAACTCGGCGTACACCGAGCCTTCGGGCTCTCCCACGACGATCTTGATGTCGGTGTTTTGCTCCTTGAGGTAGCGGCCGGCCCCGCTGAGGGTGCCGCCGGTGCCGGAGCCACCGACCAAGTGGGTGACCTTCCCTTCGGTCTGCTCCCAGATCTCCGGGCCCGTGGTACGGTAGTGCGCCTCGGGGTTGACCTGATTGTAGAACTGGTTGGCCAGGACCGCGTTGGGCGTTTGCTTCGCGATCGCCTTAGCCCTCATGACGTAGTTGTCGGGATGGTCGGGCGGCACGGCCGTGGGCGTGATGACCACCTCGGCCCCGAACGCCTTGAGGAGCCGCACCTTCTCGGATGACATCTTGTCGGGCATCGTGAAGATGCATCGGTAGCCCTTGAGGGCAGCCGCCAGCGCCAGGCCCACACCGGTGTTTCCCGACGTGCCCTCGACGACCACGCCCCCCGGCTTGAGCTCGCCGCGGCGCTCGGCGTCTTCGATGATCGCAATGCCGATGCGGTCCTTCACCGAGCCGCCGGGGTTGAAGAACTCAGCCTTGCCGTACACCGGCGTGCGGATACCGGCAGTCACGCGGTTGAGCCGCACGAGCGGCGTCCACCCGATGGTCTCGAGGACGTCGCCATACGCCCGCTTGTGACGTTCGCTCACTGGTTGCCTCCCCCCGATCCATCGGGACGCCTGAAATGCACCGGCTGCAAGAACGAGGTCTCGACGGGTTGGCCGTCGCGTCGCGCGGGAGCGAACTGCATCGCCGCCACACCTTCGAGCGCCGCCGCATCGAATTCCGGATAGCCACTTCCCTCAGCAATCTGCGTCGAGTCGGGCACGAGCACGCCAGACTCGTCGACGAAGAGTCGTAGGATCACCGTGCCTTCGATCCCCTGACGGTACAGGTCCGTCGGGTAGCCGATCGGGGATTCGGCGTTGGTCACGACGGGTGACTCGAAGCCGCGCGAGGCAGCCACGGGATCCTCCCGCCGCGGTACGGAGTCCTCGGCTCCGCACGCCGCGAGCAAGGCGATTGCAATCCACAGGTAACGCATCACTGTTCCCCGGCGCGTCGCTTCAGCTCGGAGAGCCGGTTGAGCGCCTCCAAGGGAGTCATGGCTTCGGGATCGAGTGTCAGCAGCTCTTTGAGCACCGGGTGCTGGCCCTGTGCGAACAAGGTCAGCTGGTCTGCGTCGGGAAGAGGCGGGGGCGTGGCTCCGGCGACGTGGTGTCCGGATTCCAGCAGCGTGAGAATCTGCCACGCCCGTTGAACCACCTCCGTCGGGAGTCCCGCCAGCCGGCCCACGTGGATCCCGTAGGAGCGATCCGAGCCGCCCGGCTCGAGCCGGTGGAGAAACACCACGTCGTCGCCCGACTCTCGGACGACGACGTTGAAGTTCCTGGTGTGCTGCAACTCTTCGGTGAGCTGGGTGAGCTCGTGGTAATGCGTGGCGAAGAGCTCCGCTCCGTGGCGCCGTGCAGGATGGCACTGGTCTCGCTCATCTCCACCATGAACGTGGATTGACCCCGTCCCAGGCTGTCGCTCGCGCCCACGCGGGTGAACACACGATCCACGACGCCCACGATGGCTTCGTCGGCGGGCACGAACGACCCCATCTGTGCAAGCACCACCGCGAGACCGGTCTGGCGGAGCACCGTCGACTTCCCCGCCATGTTCGGACCGGTCAGCAGGATCACGCGGCCTGCGTCGTCGAGTCGGATGTCATTGGGAATGAACTTGCCGGGGGGGAGCACGCGCTCGACGACCGGGTGCCGCGACTGCCGAAGGTCGAGTTCCATGCCCTCGGTCAAAGTGGGACGGACATAGTGCTCCCGCGCGGCGGCCTCGGCGAGGGCGGCGAACACGTCCAGCCCGGCCACCATGCGCGCCACCCGCTGGAGTCGTGTGAGCCGCTCGGCCACGAGATCGCACAGTGCGGCGATCAACTCCCGCTCACGCTGCAGCGCCCGCTCTTCGGCCCCCAGCACCCGGGCTTCGTACCCTTTGAGCTCCGGCGTGGCGTATCGCTCGGCGTTGGTGAGCGTCTGGCGTCGCTCGTAGTCGTCGGGAACAGCCTGCTTGTGCGCCTTGGTGACCTCGATGTAGTACCCGAAGACCTTGTTGAACCCCACCTTGAGCGAGGGAATGCCCGTACGCTCGCGTTCGCTGGCCTGCAACGCAGCGATGTATTGCTTCCCGCCGTCCCGCAGCTCGCGGATCTCGTCCAGCTCGGCGTCGGCGCCGGGCCGGATGGCGTCGGCAGCACCCAGCGACGGCGGCGGGCGTTCGACCAGGGTTTCGTCGAGACGCTCGGACAGATCCGCCATGAGATCGAACGATCCGGCAATGCGCTCCAGCTCGGCGCTGGATTCCCGGGTCGTGAGGCCGCCGAGGGCGCTCTTCACGTCGGGGAGCTTGCTGAGCGAGTCGCGCAGCCCGCCGAGATCCCGTGGGCTGGCTCGGTGGGCCGCCGCCCGCCCCGCCAGTCGCTCGATGTCGCGCACGCCGTCGAGTGCGTCTCGCAACCGCTCCCGACCGCGCTCGTCCCGCAGGAGCACCTCGACGGCTTCGTGACGCAGCTTGATCGGCTCGATCTCGCGCAGCGGCGCCAGCAACCACTGGCGTAGCAGGCGCGCACCCATCGGTGTTACGGTGCGGTCGAGCACCTCGAGCAGCGTGCCGCCTGGGTCACCGGGACGCATCGGCTCCACGAGCTCGAGGTTGCGCCGCGTCATCTCGTCGAGCGGCATCGCCACACCGGGGCGCTGCACGGTGGGATGCGCGAGCTGCGGCATCCCGCCCGGCTGGAGCTCGCTGGCGTACCGCAGCAGTGCGCCCCCGGCGCCGAGCGCCGGCCGGTCGGCGTCGACGAGGCCGAGACCATCCAGCGATCTGAGTCCGAAGCGCTTGGCGACGTCGGTCTCCGCCTGCTGGGGCTCGAAGTCCCAGGCCTGCCGGGAAGTCGTCATGACCTGTGCATCGAGAAACGGCAGCGTCTCGCCCTCGGGTAGCACGACCTCACGTGGGTCATACCGCGCGAGCGTAGCAGGGAGATCGAGGGGGTCGACGGTCTCAAGTACGAACTCGCCGGTCGACAGGTCGAGCGCGGCCACGCCCGCGGGGTCACCCGGCAAGACCGCTACGAGGAAGTTGTTGCGGGTGCCGTCGAGCCAGTCGGCGTCGAAGATCGCGCCGGGGCTCAGTGTCTCCACGACCTCGCGCCGCACGACTCCCTTGGCGAGCTTGGGGTCCTCCACCTGTTCGCAGATCGCCACGCGATAGCCGCGCTCCACCAGACGCCGCAGGTACTCGGCAGCGGCCTTGACCGGTACGCCCGCCAAGGGGATGTCCGCGGCGGCACCACTGTTACGGCTGGTTAGCGTGAGCCCCAGCTCCCGCGCGGCGAGCTTGGCGTCGTCGAGGAACATCTCGTAGAAGTCGCCCATGCGGAAAAACAGGATCGCGTCGGTGTGGCGCGCCTTGATCTCTCGGTATTGCTGCATCAGCGGGGTCTCGGGCGTGCCGGGCGTGCCGGGCGTGCCGGGCGTGCCGGGCGTGCCGGGCGTGCGGCGCCTCGAGCTCACTGCTGCTCCTCCACCACGAACGGGTTGCCGCCGAACTTGCGCTGGAGCTCCCCGACGAGGCGCTGGGCGTTGCCGCGGTCGGCGTAGCGCCCCACGCGAACTTTGAGCAGCCCGTCGGGGCTGCGTACCACGTGGGGCTCGTATCCCTCGGCGTAGAGCGTGCGCATCAGCTCGTCGGCGGCGGCCGCACTCTGGACTGCGGCCAGCTGTACGGCATACACCGTGCGCCCGCGCGTCGCGGTGGGCTGGGCTGCCGTGGTGTCGGTTCCCGTGTCGCCCGCTGCCAGCGCACCGCTGCACCGCTGGAGATGGTATCGGGCTCGGTTGGCGAGCTCCACATCCTCCGCGGCGCCCGCCTCCGCGCTCACCAGGAGTTGGCATCCCTCCGCAGGGCTACCCAGCTCGATCAGGGAACGACCCGCCCAGAAGCTCGCGTGCGGCAAGACATCGCTGAGTGGGTAGTCCATGAGGATGCGATCGGCCAGACGGCGCGCCGACGCGTAATCGCCGGATGCGAATGACAGCTGGGCGAGGCGCAGCAGCGCGCGGTCGGCCCATGCTGAGCGGGAGTACTCGATGCTCACGCGTCGGAAGTAGAGGGTGGCGCTGTCCGCGTCGGCCGCGACCACGCCGGCCGCATACAGCATCTGCGGGTAGAGCGAGTCCGCAGGGGTGATCTCTCGCAGGCGTGCCTGAACCAGGGCGCGGGCCGAGTCGCCCTGCCCTTCGGTGGCCAGCCGCGCAGCCACACTCAAGGTCGAGTCTTCCTGGGCGGTCAGGGGCGCCGCGGCGCAGAGCAGCCAGGCGAACACGACGAATCGTCTCATGCGGCGGCCTTTCCGGTGGCGAGGGTGAAGAGCATGTCGCTCAGGGTTCCGGCGTGATCACTCGTGGTCGTGGACTTGAGCGCTCGGTCGGCACCGTACGCCGCCCGGAGCGCCTGGTCGAGATGCGCCGCTCCCCAATGGTGGGCGGCCCCCGTCCACCGGCGTGCTTCGTCCTTCCAGTTGCCCAGGCCAAACGGTCGCGCCTTCTGGATGTGGCTGAACACCGCGCCCTCGACTCGACCCGGTGGCGTTCCGGAGTCAAGCAGCGAGCGTGCTAGTCGTACGCCCACCAGAGCGGTGCCCAGCATGCCCACCAGCCGCACCCCGGTGATGCCCGAGCCGGCGAGTACCTGCTCGAGCATGCCGATCGCCAGGGGAATATCGCGCGCCAGTACCGCGTTGACCCAATCGTGCGGGGTCTCACCGCGGCGCACGCCAACCAGTTCGGAGACGTCCTGCACTCCCAGTGGTCGCTCCTCCGGCGCTGCCGCCGCCAGCTTCTCCACCTCCATCGCCAGGTGCGACAGGTCTCCACTCACCGCGTTCACCAGATGCTCGATGGCCTCCGGCTCGATGGTGAATCCCGTCTCCTTCGACCTGCGCTCCACCCAGCGCATGAGGCGCTCGGGGTTCAGAGGTTCGAGCTTCACGTGGACGGCGTGCGCCTTGAGCTTGGCGTTGGGGGTCTCGCCGGCACCGTGCACCATGAGGAGCACGGTCGTGGGCGACGGGTTCTCCAGGTACTGCTCCAGCACCCGCCACACCTTCGCGTTCTTGCGCCACTGCTCGAGGTTCTTGACCACCACGACCCGACGCTCGGCGAGCATGGGTGGGGTTTCTACCAGTGCGTGCAGACTCTCGCCGTCCAGGTCTCCGGCGGAGCGAACGTCGAGATTGAAGTCGCGGCTCGCGGCGTCCACGACCTGTTGCTGGACGAAGGTGATGAGCTCGTCCTTGAGGACGTCCTCTTCGCCGGTCAGGTAGTAGACGGGAGCGAGTTCGCCGCGACGGATCTGACGGTACGCGGAGTCAAAGGAAAGGGCCGCCGCCATATAGGGCGGAAATTACCGACCGGTGGGTGGGTTAGAAACCCTGGGGGCTCGTTACGGTGAGATGGCCGTCTGCAGGGAGGCGGGCTCGTCAGCGGCGCCGGGCGCAGGCCGCTCGCCGTCAAGGGCCGGTACGCTGAAATCGGCGAATCCGACGAGGGGTACCCCCGGGCTCACTACCACCATCACCGCCGGAGCGCTCTGCTCGGCCACCTCGGCCTGCGGGGCATCGGCCGAGCCGTGCCACAGGAAGAGCGCTGCGGCCGTGACGACCATTAGCGCTACCAGGATCCCAGCAGGTGCCGGTATGATCGGCTGCTCCGCCTCGACCGGCGACACGGTCAGCCGGTGGGCGAGCTGTCGGCGGAAGCCCGGTGAGGGATCCACGTGGCTCAGGGTGCGCAGCACTGTAACACCACGGGCGAGGCGGGCGTCGTAGCGCGTGCAGTGCGGGCACGTCAGGAGGTGCTGGCTCAGCTGCTCCAGCAGGGCCTGATCCTCGATCAGCCCGTCGCGGTAGTCGGAGTAGTTCTCCAGGAACTCAGCGCAATGCATGGGTAAGGGTGGTGCCATCGTTGGTACCGCGCCCCGCCTAGGAAGTTCCCCGGTTCGGAAGTCGGGAATCTGCAGGGCGAGGACGAAAAAAGGGAGGGCCATGGGCCCTCCCTCACGTGTCCGCGGAGGTGGACACGTCGGCCGCTAGTCCAGCTGCGGTCCGATGATTTGGGCGAACCGATTGCGAGCCCGGTTCAGGCGGCTCTTCACGGTGCCCAGGTTGCACTTCGTGATCTCGGCGATCTCCTCGTAGCTCTTCCCCTCTAGCTCGCGCAGCACGAATACCACGCGGTGGTGCTTGGGAAGCTGGGCGACCGAGGCTTCGACCAACTCGCGCAGCTGCCGCTTGCGGTAGAGGTCTTCCGGTCGGTGGCCCGGGTCCTCGAACTGGAGCGGCCGGTGGTCGGCCTCCCAGTTCTTCTTGATGGTCTGG
>JBDGXT010000344.1:0-3856 GCA_039584455.1 Gemmatimonadota bacterium | reverse complement strand
TCAACTCTTCGACGTCCTGCGCGACGCCAACGGCTCACCCGCGCTGCTGCGCGACTCGGTAGGACAGTGGTTGGAGGATATCCGGTCCGTGCCCGGGCGGTCCGGCGCGAGCCGATAGACCGACGAACATGACACGCGTCCCTTGGTGGCGAGGCGCCCTCGCCACGCTCTCCCTGCTTTGTAGTTTCGCGGCCTCCGCTACCGGCCAGCAGGCAAACCTCTCGGGTGCCGTCACCGACTCGGTGAGCGGCGACCCCGTGGACGGCGTGCGGGTGGACCTGCTCATCAACAGCGACCTGGTCGCCCGCACGTACACCGACCGGTTAGGGGCCTTTCAGCTCGAGGCCCTCTCTCCAGGTCTGTACACCGCGGTGTTCACCCGCATCGGGCACCGCGGTCGGATCGATCAGGTCGAGCTCGCCGCGGGTCAATCCCGCAGACTCGCCGTCGTGCTGGCGCCGCTGGCCTTCACGGTCAACCCCGTGATCGTGACGGCGTCACGCACCGAGCAGAAGGCGCTCGACGCCCCGGCCTCCGTCTCCGTCATCGAGACGGAGGCCATCGAGGAGACCAACGCCCTTACCTCGGTGGATCATGTCGCGGGGGTCGCGGGCGTCGACTTCGCCCGGACCGGCCTGACGCAGCACGAGATCGTCGTGCGCGGGTTCAACAACGTGGCGTCGGGCGCGCTCATGGCCCTGAGCGATTACCGCTACATCGCGGTGCCCTCACTGCGCATCAACGTGTTCAACTTCGTCCCCGTCACCAACGACGATCTGGAGCGGATCGAGGTGGTGCGGGGTCCCGGCTCGGCCGGGGTCCCGGCTCGGCATTGTACGGCCCCAACAGCGCCAACGGCGTGATCCACATGATCACGCGTTCGCCCTTCGAGCATCGCGGGGGCGTGGTGGCGCTGGCGGGAGGCTCGGCGCCGCTGGTACAGGGAGCGCTGCGCTACGGCAACACACTCGGGCAGCGCATCGGGTTCAAGCTCTCGGCGCAGTACCTGCGTGGTGAGGACTGGCAGTACGTCGATCCGGTCGAGCAGGCCAACCGCGCCCAGGCCATCGCGGGGGGCGCCGACCCCGACACCCTGCTGATCGGGGCGCGGGATTCGCTGGTTGAGCGCCTCGCCGGGGAGCTGCGGGTGGACTGGCGTCCCGGCTCGCGCACCGAGCTCGTCACGGCCGTGGGCCTCAACAACGGGATGCGCAACGTGGACCTCACTCCCCTGGGGGCAGCACAACTCCAGGACTGGCACTACCTCTACGCGCAGTCGCGCCTGCGCCACGGCCGTCTGTTCGCGCAAGCGTTCGTCAACCTGAGCAACGCCGGCGACACGTACCTGCTACGCAACGGCAACACCGTGCAGGACAACTCGTACATGGTGGTGGCCCAGACCCAGCACAGCACCGCCGTCGGAGACCGGACGGGCCTCACCTACGGGGTCGACTTCCAGAGCACGGTGCCCCGCACCGATAGTACCATCACCGGCCGCAACGAGCAGGACGACACGATCAACGAGCTGGGCGGCTACCTGCACGCCGACGTGACGCTGTCGCCCATCCTGCAACTCATCGCGGCTGCCCGCGTGGACCTACACAATAGGCTGCCCGAACCGGTGTTCTCTCCACGCGCGGCGCTGGTGTACCAGGCGGCTCCGGCGCACACGCTGCGGCTCACGTACAACCGCGCGTTCTCGACGCCCACCACCAACAACCTGTTCCTGGACCTGTTCGCCGACTCGCTGCGGGCACCCAACGGCATCACGCTGCCCTACGCCGTGCGTCTGGAGGGTGTGCCGGAGACCGGCTACACCTTCGCGCGCACCTGTGACGGTCTCTGCATGCGCTCGCCGTTCACGCCGGCAAGCGTGGGCAACCCCACCGACTACATCCCGATCGACGCCACCCAGCTGTGGGACCCGCTGGTGGACACGCTGCAGAACTTCGGGATCGACATCACGGCCATCCCGGCACCGACGAGCGCTCAGGTGGCCACGGCGCTTGGACGGCTCAACATCTCCGGTCCCACACCGACGTTCGATCCGGTGACCGATGTGAGCGACATCCCCGCGCTCGCTCCCACGATCACCAATACCATCGAACTGGGGTACTCGGGGCTGCTCGGCGACTGGCTCAGTGTAGGGATCGACGTCTACCACACCTGGAAGACCGACTTCATCAGCGCGGAGCAGGTGGAGACTCCCAACGCCTTCTTCGACCAGCCCTCCCTGGCAGGCTACCTCGCCGGCTTCATGCCACCCGATTCCGCGCAGTTGCTGGCCAGCCTCATCGGATTGGTGCCGGTGGGGACTGTGACGCCCCAGGAGGCTTTCGATCCGTGGGACATCATCGTCACCTACCGCAACTTCGGGAAGATCACGCTGTGGGGCGCCGACGTGGACCTCGCGGCGTTTCTGTCTCGCACGTGGGCGGTACGCGGCACGTACTCGTGGGTGAGCCGCAACGAGTTCACCGTGGCGGGCGCCGTGGGGAGGCCCGACACGATTCCCCTCAACGCGTCGGCCAACAAAGGCTCGCTCGCGCTGCAGTACCGACACGACAATTTGGGTCTGAACGGTGAGCTTCGCGGCCGGGCCGTGCAAGGCTTCCCGGTCTTGTCGGGCGTGTACCAGGGCGAGGTCGCCTCGTACGGGGTGGTGGATCTCGCCTTCGGCTACCGGCTCCCCATCCGCACTGATATTCTGATTACCCTGGACGCGCTGAACATCCTGGACAACGTGCACCGGGAGTTCGTGGGCGCGCCCGAGATCGGACGGCTGGTGACCCTGCGGGTGCGGGCCGCCTTGACTTTGTGAGACAAAGTACTTTACATTGGCGCCTACGGACGCCCCCAGCCACACCGGCGCCACCACGTCTACTCTGGCAGCGCTGGTTCTTCCCGGCCACCCTGGGGCTGCCACTCCTCCTGGCGCTGGCGCTCTCCGCCGAGCGGCGCGGCTGGTCCGCGACCCGGCGAGCGCTGCTCGGGATCGGCGGCATCCTCGTGCTGCTCGCCTTCGCGCTGCTGTGGCCGCGCTGGTCCGAGGACGTGGCGTTCATGCGCTGGTTCCAGTTGAGCGTGGCGTTCCACCTGCTGGTCGCCGCTGTTCATCCGTTTCCTCACGGCCGGGGTCTTCTCCTCGGTGCTGTATATCGGTCTCGCGATCGCGGTCGCGGCACTGGACCAGCTGTTCGGTGTGGACGTGGAGCCCGAGACGTACGGTCGGCTGTGGTTCGCGACCTCGCGGCGCTCGAACGGCACGGCGGCTACCCCAAGGGCCTCAAGGTGTTCGCGCAGTACATCCTCGTCCCACTCGTGACGGTGTACCTGGCGATTCTGATGACCTACCTGGTCAAGGTCATCGCCACTCAGGATTGGCCCAGCGGGTGGATCGGCTACCTGGTGTCGAGCGTCGCCGCCGTGGGCATCTTCGCCCTGCTCCTGGTGTACCCCATTCGCGAGCGGGAGGAGAACCGCTGGATCACGACGTACTCGCGCTGGTTCTACATCGCGCTCTTCCCCGCCGTCGTGATGCTGTGGCTGGCCATCTGGCACGGCTCGCGGCGGATCATCCTGATCCCGGCGTCGCTGTGCGCGGTCGCGGTGGTCGCGTTCTTCGGGCCGTGGTCGGCGTATGCAGTCTCGCGCCGCAGTCAGACGCACCGGCTTGAGCAGGTGCTGGTGCGCACCGAGCTGCTGGTAGACGGCACGCTGCAGCCCGCCACGCGCGACGTCTCCTTCACTGACCGCAGGGAGATCAGCGCAGGCCTGCGGTATCTGATCGAAACCCACGGAACCGGCTCGATCGAGGAGTGGTTCGGTGGCTCGTTGGCCACCATCGATACCGTGG
>JBDGXT010000070.1:0-8922 GCA_039584455.1 Gemmatimonadota bacterium | reverse complement strand
GTGCCGTCGGAGTTGCAGGATCGCTACGAACGCATCCGCCAAGGGCGCGCGCCGCTCGCGCTGTACCCGATTCACAATGGGGCGTGCGGGCACTGCTACACGTCGGTGCCGCTGCACCGGCGGCAGAAGGTGTTGGGGGGGAGCGGGGTGGAGCCGTGTGAAGCATGCGGGGTGCTGATATACGACAGCGGCGAATGACCGCAGCTCCGCCGCGGTGGGCCGTGGCGCAGCCGACGGACCCGGCACACGTCGATCCGCTGGTGCATGCCCTCAACATTCCCGAGACCCTCGCCACGTTGTTGGTGCAGCGGGGGTACACGTCTCCGACCGACGCCAAACGCTACCTCCGTCCCGAGCTCGGGACGCTGAGCGATCCGCATTCGCTGCGCGACATGGATACCGCGGTGGAGCTGGCGAGCCGTGCCGCCCGCGAGGGTCGCACGATCCTGGTGCACGGCGACTACGACGTGGATGGCCAGTGTGCCACGGCGCTCCTCACGCGGGTACTGCGGGAGGCGGGCGCACAGGTGGTGCCGTTCGTGCCGCACCGGATCCGCGACGGCTACGACTTTGGGCCGGCAGGGCTGGCCCAGGCCCGCGAGCACGGCGCCTCGCTGATCGTGACCTGCGACTGCGGGACCACGGCGGTCGAGCCGATTCGCCAGGCGCGGGCCGAGGGCATCGACGTGGTCGTGACGGACCATCATCTGCCCGGCGTCGTGGCGCCGGCCAACGCGGTGGTGAACCCGCAACACCCCGACTGCGCGTCGGGACTCGGCCAGCTGTGCGGGGCCGGCGTGGCGTTCAAGCTGGCCCAGGCGCTGGTCCGCGCTCTCGATCTCCCCGACAACCTGCCGTACCACTTTCTCGACCTCGTGGCGCTTGCGACGGTCGCCGACGTGGTACCGCTCACGGGTGAGAACCGCACGCTGGTGCGTTACGGGCTCAAGATGCTGGCGGCGTCCCGCTGGCGCGGCGTGCGTGCCTTGGTCAACACGGCAGGGCTCGCGGGGCGGGAGCTGCGAGCGGGGCAGCTGGGCTACATCCTTGCCCCTCGGCTCAACGCCGCAGGGCGGATCGGTGAGGCGATGGACGGCGTACGGCTGCTCCTGTCGGACGACGACACGGAAGCGCGCGACCTCGCGCGCCGGCTGGAGCGCATCAACGAGCAGCGGCAGGCAGTGGACGAACGCACCCTGGACGAGGCGCTCGAGGAGATCGATACGCAGGTGGATCTGGACCGGGATTACGGGTTGGTGCTCGCGCGCGAGGGGTGGCACGCCGGCGTGATCGGGCTGGTGGCCTCGCGCGTGGTGGAGCGCTACGCGCGTCCCGCGATCCTCGTGGCGCTGGACGGTGAGGAAGGCAGGGGCTCGGGACGCTCGATCGCGGGGTTCGATCTGCACGCCGCGCTGGAGGCGTGCGCGCCGCACCTCGAGCGCTACGGCGGCCACAAGATGGCTGCCGGGCTCACTCTGCGGCGCGACCGGTTGGAGGCATTCCGCGCTACGTTCGGTGCGGTCTCCCGCGAGCGGCTCACGCCCGACGACCTCGTGCCCACCCAGCGGATCGACGCCGTGGTCTCCGTGGAACGGATGGACGACGAGCTAGAGCGGTTGCTGCGCCACCTCGAGCCGTGCGGGCCCGGCAATCCCGCACCGGTGTTCGGCGTGAGCGGCGGCGCCGTGCGCCACCAGAACACGGTGGGCGCCAACCATCTCAAGTTCACGCTGGACGACGGGACGGGGCGCATCGAGGCGATTGCCTTCAATTGGGCCGATCGGGTCGAGTCTGGTTGGTCGGGTGGCCCGGTGGACGTCGCGCTCAAGCTGGAACGCAACGAGTGGCGGGGGAGGAGCAACCTCCAGGCGAGGGTGGTGGCGATCCGAACGACGGGCTCCACGTGAGAGTCATCGCCGGCGAGTTCAAGGGACGCGGCCTGGAGGAGCCCAAGGATGCACGGGTGCGCCCCACTACCGAGAAGGTGCGGGAGGCGTGGTTCAGCATTCTGGGAGAGCGCGTCCCCGGAGCCACCGTGCTGGACATGTTCGCCGGCTCCGGGGCGCTCGGGCTGGAGGCGCTCTCGCGCGGCGCCCTGCGGGTGGAGTTCGTGGAACTGCTCCCGGAGTCGCTCGCGGCCCTCAAAGCCAACGTGGCTGCGCTCGGCGTGGCCGACCGGGTGCGCATCCGGCGGGGCGACGCGCTGCGGATCGCCGAACGCCTGCCCGAGGGCGCGTATGATGTGGCGCTGGCGGACCCGCCGTATACTACTGATCATGCCCAACGGCTCGTCGACGTGTTCCGCGAGCGCCGGTTTGCGGCGGTGCTCGGTGTGGAGCACCGTGCGACACTTGCACTTGCCGGCGACGACACCCGCCGCTACGGCGACGTGGCCCTAACCTTCGTCTACGCACCATGACACGTATCGCGATCTATCCCGGCTCGTTCGACCCCGTGACCCGCGGGCACGAAGACATCGTGCGGCGCTCGCTCCACCTGGCCGACAAGGTGGTGGTGGCCGTGGCGGTCAATCTCGAGAAGGCGCCGCTCTTTGCGCTGGAAGAGCGGGTGGCACTGCTCCAGGAGGTGCTCCAGGACGAGCCGAGCGTGGAGGTGCGCTCGTTCGATGGGCTGCTCGCCCAATTCGCGCGCGAGGCGGGTGCGCGCATGGTGATCCGCGGCCTCAGGGCGGTGAGCGATTTCGATTACGAGTCGCAGATGGCGCTCATGAACCGCGAGCTGTATCCCGATCTGGAGACGGTGTTCCTCGTGCCGGCACTGCACCTCACCTACCTGAGCTCGAGCCTGGTGCGGGAGGTGGCGCGGCTCGACGGTGACGTGAGCCCATTCGTGCATCCCATCGTTCAGAAGGCACTCAAGGCGAAGTTCGCCGCGTGAGCTTTCGGGACGACCTGCGGCGGAGGGCGGGCGCGCGGGGTCGCACCGTGGTGCTGGTCGAAGGTTGGGACGAGCGGGTGCGGGAGGCGGCCGCGATCCTGGAGCGGGACGGCGTGGCGCAGCCCGTGGTGCTGGACCGCTCCATGGCCGGCGACCCGCGCTTGGAGCGGGTCGCGGATCTCCTGGCGGCCAAGCGTCCCGACAAGGTGAGCGGGCCGGCCCGAGCCCGGGAGCTGGCTGCCGAGCCCCTCTACTTTGCCGCGGGGCTGGTCGCGCTGGGCGAAGCGGACGCCGCCGTCGGTGGGGCGGTGCACCCCACAGCCGACGTGCTGCGCGCGGCCTTCTGGGCCATCGGCCGCGCGGGTGGCACCGCGACCGTGAGCAGTGCGTTTTACATGGCGTTCGACGAGGCGCCCGGCCACGCCCTGTTCCAACTGGCCCGGAGACCCTGCGGGGAGGGAGCCAGCGTACTGAGCTTTGCCGATTGTGGCGTCGTGCCCGATCCCGACGCGGAGCAGCTGGCGCAGATCGCCGTGGCGGCCGCGCGCGACCACTTCCTGGTGGTGGACGAGGACCCGGTCGTAGCCTTCCTGTCCTACAGCACCAGCGGGAGTGCCGGGGGGCCTCGGGTCGACAAGGTGCGGCGGGCGGCGGAGCGCTTCCGCGCGCTGGCGCCCGATATCCAGTGTGACGGCGAGCTCCAGGGCGACGCCGCCATCGTGCCAGCGGTGGCGCGGCGCAAGGCGCCGGAATCCGCGGTCGGCGGCTGTGCCAACGTGCTCATCTTTCCTGACCTTGACAGCGGCAACATTGCATACAAACTGGTGCAGCGCCTGGCCGGTGCGACCGCAACGGGCCCCATCCTACAGGGGCTCGCGCGCCCGATGATGGATCTCTCCCGCGGCGCGACGGCCGACGACGTCGTGGACGTCGCCGCCGTCGGTGTGCTGCAGGCGGGCGAATCGACCGGGCTTCCAACGGAGGAGGAGGCATGAGCTTTACCGTGCGGAAGGACGACGCGAAGGGTGTGGTCGTGATCGGCGTGGATGGCCAGTTGATCGTCGGCAATCGACACGATCTCAAGAAGAAGGTGATGGATGCGATGGAGGAGGGGGAGCGGAAGTTCGTGATCGACTTTGCCGAGACCGGCTACATCGACTCTTCCGGACTTGGCGTGCTGGTATCTCTCTCCAAGAAGATCCGCGAGACGGGCGGCGACCTGCGGCTTGCCGGACTCAACGATGACCTGCGGACGCTGTTCGAGCTGACCAAGCTCGACACCCTCTTCACGATCATGGGCTCGGCAGAGGAGGCGGCCGCCTCCTTCTGACGACGTGACGGCCCCGCTCAGGCTCTACGTCCGTCGCAGCGAGTCCGCGCCACCGGACTCCGAGCGCCGCATCAACATCTCGGTTCGGGTCCCCACGGATCTCGATGTGGTGGAGGAAGCGGTCGATCTCGTCGCCCGCCATTGTCTCGCCAGCGGCGTGCCGCCCAAGGCGGCCCGTTTCGTGGTGCGCGTGGTGCTGTGTGAGGCGCTCGCCAACGCCATCGTGTATGGCAACCAACTCGATCCGGCCAAGCGCGTTGACGTGCGCGTGGAGGTTGGCGAGGAGGCCGTGGAGCTGCACGTGAGTGACGAGGGCGCCGGTTTCGACCCCTCCGGCATCCCCGATCCCACCGAACCCGACCGCATCGAGCTGAATCAGGGTCGCGGCCTCTTCCTCATCCGCCAGCTGGTGGACGAGGTGCACTTCAACGACCGAGGGAACGCCATCTGCATGATCATGCGCCGCGCCTAGACCGCTTCGACGGGATTCTCCAGTCGCTCGGGGCGATGGCGGGGTGTCGACTCCGGCTGTGGCGGTATGGCCGCGGCCGGCTGCGGCCCGTGCTCGACGTGGGTCGGGTGGAGCCGCCCCCGGTTGAGGTGGACCAGGATGGCGTGGTCACCTCGCTCGATGGGGAACGGTGGCTGGCGCCGGTGCCCGACTCGGAGGGGTACTGGTTCGAGATCGTGGAGCCCGATCGCGACCCGGGGGAGGTGTCCGGGACGCTGGGGCCGCTGCTGGCGCGGCTCATTGACGGCGAGCAGGATACCCTGAACCTCGCCAAACAGCTCGCCTCCCGCTACGAGGAGACCGAGCTGCTGTACACCATCAGCAGCATCCTGGGGCGCACTATCAGGCTCGAGCGGGCCGCCGAAACGATCCTGCGGGAGGTGAGTGATGTGGTGGGGGCGCACCGCGCCTCCATCTTCGTGCACGACGAGGCGGGCAGTGTGCTGCGGCCCGTGGCCGCGTTGGGCAAGGACATCGAGCTGCTGGGGAGCATCCCCGTGGACGACGGCGAGTCCATCACGGCCCGTGTGTTCCGGTCGGGACGGCCGGTGGCGTACGATCCGCGGAGCGTGAGCGATCCCAACCCGGGCATCGGTCCGGACCGCGGGTACAGGGGTTCCGCATTCCTCTCCTACCCCATCATCTATCCCACCCCCGAAGGCGTGCCGCGGCCGATCGGGGTCATCAACCTGACGGACCGTCTGGGCACCGACGTGTTCAGCGGGGGCGAGCGGCGGCTGGTGGGCGCGGTGGCGAGCCAGATCGGCGCCGCCATCGAGAACGCGCGCCTGGTGGAGCGTGACCTGGCGCAACAACGGGTGCGGCGCGAGCTGGAGCTAGCGCACGGTCTGCAGCTCAAGCTGCTGCCGTCGCCGGAGATCCTCGGCCCGGGGGTGGACGCCGCGGCGCGCTGCGTTCCCGCGCTCACCGTGGGCGGTGACTTCTACGACTTCGTGCGGCTGTCCCAGGGTCGCGTGGGCGTCATGCTGGGCGACGTTTCCTCCCACGGTTTCCCGGCGGCGCTCATCATGGCGCTGGTACTGTCGGCGGCCGGTATCCACGCGGCCGAGATCGCGTCGCCCGACGGCATGCTGCGGCGCCTGCTCGAGTCGGTGGAGCAGGAGCTCGCCGAGACCGAGATGCACCTCTCCCTCTTCTACGGCGTGCTCGATCCCGAGCGCGGCGTGCTGCGCTACGCGAATGCGGGTCACCCCCACGCGTTCCGCATTACCCCGCGCGGCGCGGAGCGGCTCGGTGCAACCTCACCGCCGCTCGGCCTCGCGAGGGCCGACGCGATCACCGCAGCGGAATCCGAGTGGGTGCGGGGCGAGGATACGCTGTTGGTCTTCTCCGACGGCATCGTGGAGGCGCACAACGAGGAGGGCCAGCAACTGGGCGAGGAGCGAGTGCTCGAGCTGGCCACGCAGCACCGGACGGGCCCGGCCGCCGAGACCGTCGAGGCGGTGATGGCGGAAGCGGCCGCCTTCGAGACGGCGGCGCGGGACGACCGCACCATCCTCGCCTTGCGGATCTAAGTGGGCCGGCGTCTCGGCCAACACTTCCTGTTCGATCCCTCGATTCTGGATCGGATCGTGGATGCCCTCGATCCGCGGCCCGCGGACGTGGTGCTCGAGATCGGGGCCGGGCGGGGGACGCTGACCGAGCGGCTGGCGGCGCTGGCGGGACGCGTGATCGCGGTCGAGAAGGACCGGGCGCTGGTGGCGGGGCTGAGGGGGGCTGGGCCGCCGGACAACGTGGCCCTGGTTCAGGGGGACGCGCTGAAGCTCGACTGGAGTGAATTGGCCGAGCCCGCGCTGCACGCAGCAGGTCGCTCGCTGCACGACCTCAAGATCGTGGGCAACATCCCTTATTCCATTACCACCCCCCTGATCGACAAGGCCCTCACCCCCGCGATGCCGGAGCTGGTGGTGTTCCTGGTGCAACGCGAGGTCGCGGATCGCCTCGCGGCCGATCCGGGGTCCAAGGTCTACGGCGCGCTCTCGGTGGGTGTGCAGGCGGTTGCAGCCGTGGAGCGGCTGTTCGACGTGCCGGCCGGCGCCTTCCGGCCGCCGCCCAAGGTGGACTCTGCCGTGGTGCGGATAGTGCCGCTGGAGCAGCCGCTCGTCGCCGAGGCGGACCAGCCCGCCTTCCGGCGGTTCGTGACGGCGCTCTTCGGGCGCCGCCGCAAGCAGCTGGTAGGGGCGCTGCGCGGTGTCACGGGGCGCGCGCGGTCGGAGGTCGAGGCGGGCCTCGAGGCGGTGGGGGTGGATCCGACCGCGCGCAGCGAGACGCTGCCTCCGCCCACGTTTACCCGTCTGTTCGACGAGCTGGGGCGTTGAGTCGGGTGGCGCGCCCCCGTGTAGATTGCGCTGCATGAGTGCAAGCACCGAGGGCGTGCGGGCCGCCCCGCGCGGCACCCTGGTCGATCGTGCCCTGCGCCGGCTCAGGGACGGGGCCGCCGACAGTCTCACGCTGGCGCGCGAGGTACTGGGGTTGGCGCAGGCCACGCGTGCCATCGCCGACCGCGTCGCCGTGGCCCTGCTGGGATCGGACCCCCGCGTGCATCAGCGGCACGACGGCCAGTGGGCGCTGGCGGCGCAGGCCGACGGCTCGCCGCGGCTGGCCACGTGTACCTTCGCGGTGGTGGACGTGGAAACGACCGGGACCCGGTTCAGTCTGGGGGACCGCGTCACCGAAGTGGCCGTCGTGACGCTCTCGGGTGGTGAGGTGGAGGTCGCCTTCGAGACCCTGATAAACCCGCAGCGGCCGATTCCGAGCTTCGTGCAGTCGCTCACCCGGATCACCAACGACATGGTGCACGACCAGCCCACGTTCGACGAGATCGCCGACGACGTGCTGGCATCGCTCGCGGGTCGCGTATTCGTGGCCCACAACGCCCCGTTCGACTGGGGGTTTCTATCGAGCGAGCTGCGACGCACGCGCGACCTCGACCTCGAGGGCGCTCGACTGTGCACGGTGCGGCTGGCCCGTCGGCTGCTCCCGGGACTGCGCTCCCGCGGGCTGGACAGCGTGGCAGCCTTCCTGGGGGTCGAGATCGCCGGACGCCATCGTGCCCGCGGCGATGCGCTCGCCACGGCCCAGATTCTGAAGCACCTGCTGGTCCGTGCGGAGGAGCAGGGTGCCGCGACGCTGAGCGACTTGCAGCACTTGGGGCGCCGCCGGCGCCGCACCAAGAGCGCGCTCCCCACGCCCATGGGAGAGTCATGAGCCTGGTAACCACGTTTCGTATCGGAAGCCTCACCTGCCACACGCTCGACGCCGGGCTGCAGCGCCTGGACGGAGGCGCCATGTTCGGCGTGGTCCCCAAGCCGCTGTGGGAGAAGCGGATCGCGCCCGACGAGCGCAACCGCATTCCGCTGTGTATGCGCTGCCTGTTGGTCGAGCACGATGCCGTACACCGCTGCGGACATCCGCTACGTGATCAATACCCATCTGCACTTCGACCACGCGGGCGGGAATACCCATGTCGAACGGGAAACAGGAAACGGGGAGCGGGACGAGGGCCGCGAAGTGCGCAGCGCGCAGCGTGCAGCGGAGGAGCCGGAGACGCTGATCGCCTTTCCCAATGCCACGTACGTGGTGCAGGAGCGAGAGTTGGAGTTTGCAGGGCAACGCAACGAGCGGGTCGCGGCCAGCTATCTCCCTCCCAACTTCGAGCCCATCTCGCGGGCCGAGCGGTGGCACCTGGTGCGGGGCGAGGCGGAGCTGTTTCCGGGTATCCACCTGGTGCCCACACCGGGGCACGTACCGGGGCACCAGTCAGTCCTGGTGCAGAGCGGCGGGGAGACGGTGTGCTTCCTCGGAGACCTGGTGCCTACGGCGGCCCACCTCCCGCTGCCCTGGATCATGGGGTACGACCTGGACCCGTTGCTCACCTTGGAGACCAAGCGGGCCCTGCTGGGGCGCGCGGAGGCCGAGGGGTGGGTGCTGGTGTTCGAGCACGATGCCGAGCGGGGGTTGGGACGCGTGGTTCGGCAGGGCAGGTCGTACGGTTTTCAGCCGCTTGACACCCCCCGCGGGCGGGCGTAAGTTCCGCCCTCACAATACCTAAGCAAGCGCCCGAGCGCTTCACCCTCCTGCCGACGGTCTCCGACCGGACGCGCGTCTAGGGTTCCCATCTGAGTACCGGGGGCAGCACTCGCCCCGGTGCCGTGCGGACTCC
>JBDGXT010000069.1:0-8263 GCA_039584455.1 Gemmatimonadota bacterium | reverse complement strand
GCTGAGATCCAGCAGCTGGAAGACGTCGTGGATCCCCAGTTCCTTGAGCGGTCCCTCGATCGCCATGGTCTACGCCACCTCGCCCTCGAAGATGTGCCGCAGATCGAGGGCCGTTCGGGCGTGCTTCCGCGCCCGCTTCGCGTACGGGCCGGACGGATCCAGGTCGATCACGCGATCCCACCGCTCCACGGCCTGCTGGTAGCGGCGCTGCCGCGCGAACACCACCCCCGTGAAGAACAGGGCCGCGAGGTGGTGCTGGTCGTGCGTCAGCACGCGCTCGAACGAGTGCAGCGCCTCGTCCACCCGCCCGTCTTCGAGCAGCGCCTTCCCCAGCACGAGCAGCGCGTCGATCGCGGCGGAGTCGGCCGTGAGCACGTCGGCGAGGAGATGGATGGCCTTGCGGGGCATCCCTGTTCGGCGGTGCAGCTCGGCCAGGGAGATCGCGGCTTCGAAGAAAGTGGGGAGCTGATCCAGCGCCGCCTGGTACGACGCCTCGGCGGCCGCCCAGTCCTCGCGCGCCTCGTGCACCTTGCCCAGGTCGACCCGCACCTGCACCAGTCGGGGGTCGAGCTCCAACGCGCCTTCGTAGGCGGTGCGCGCCGCGTTCCAGTTCCGCATTCCCACCGCGATGTCCCCCTCCAGCGTCAGGAGATCGGCCCGCTGGGGCGCGCGCTTGCGGGCCGCCTGTAACGCCTCCAGCGCCTTGCCCGGATCACCGGCGGCGAGCTGCGCCCGGGCGAGCACGACGAGCACATCGACGTTCTCGGGCTGCGCGCTCGCCAGCGCCACGGCATCGTCCACCGCTTCGGCGCCGCGCTCCAGCGCCAGCAACTCGCGCAGCTCGGCCAGGCGCACATCTTCCCGATCGGGCGCGAGATCTCGCGCCGCCCGATACCGCTCCAGCGCCTCACCGTGGAGTCCGCGCCGGCCGAAGATCTCGCCGAGTAGGACCTGCGCCTCCACCTGCGCGGCCCCACGGCTCACCGCGCGGTTCACCTCGGCCGAGGCGAGCTCGAACAGCCCCTTGTTCAGGTAGTCCCGCGCAAGGTCGAAGGGATCGCCTCGCTTGGGGACCGCGGGTTTGGGCACCGGTCGCTCCAGCTCAGCGAAGAGACTGTCGAGTGTGCCGGGCTCGAGCGTCAGGCTCTGATTCGAGAGCTCGGCCGCTACGTCCGCCGAGATCTCGGGTACCACTGAGATCCCGGGGTCTTCGTACTGCAGGTCGATCGCGAGCCGGAACTTCTGCGGCACGTAGTACGGATCGAGCGTTTGCGCCCGGGTGACCGCCCTGAGGGCCCCGTCGAAGTCGCCGAGGCGCGACAGGGCGAAGCTCAAGTTGTAGTGGGCCTCTGCGGATTGCGGGTCGGACTCGACGGCGCGGGAGAACGCGTTGCGCGCGTCCTCCGGCCGGTCGGTCTCGTTGAGCACTAGCCCCAGCCCATTCCACGCGGCCGCCGAAGCCGTATCCTGCTCCAGCACCCGCCGGAAGGCCTGGAGCGCAAGCTGGAACCGCTTCAAGTTGAAGAGCAGCAGCCCGAGGTTGAGGCGCGGGATCGCCAGGTCGGGACCATGCTTGAGTGCTTCCCCCAGCGTCTCGACCGCTTCCTCGGTGCGTCCCACCTGGGCCATCGTAATGGCCAGGTTGTTGCGGGCGAGCGGATAGTCGGGGGCGTGGTGCACGGCCCGCTGATACGACCCGATCGCATCCTCGAAGTGGCCGACCTGGTGCAGCACCACGCCGCGCTCGTTCCACAGCTTCGGGTCGTCGGGAAGCTCGGCCACCATCTTGTCGTACAGGTCCAGCGCCGAGGTGTGGTCGCGCTTCAGCAGGTACACCTCGGCGAGGGCTCGCAGCACGAGTTGGCGGTCCTCCCCGCGCTCCAATGCCAGCCGGTACTCCTTCACAGCCTCGTTGTAGTAGCCCTGCTGCCGGAAGGCCCGGCCCAGATTGAAGTGCGCCAGCGTTTCGTCGACGTCGGGCTGCGCGATGTACGGCGCCGACGGACGGTCGCGTTGTTCGGCGACGGACTCGAGCGTGAGGTTGGTTTGCGCCCGGCCCAGGGTGGGGTTCAACTCGATGGCCTGCTTCGTCGCGGCGCGCGCCTCCTCGTGCCGCCCCAGGTCGCCCAGCACGAACGCCATCTGGTAGTGGGCGTCTGCGTTCTCCGGATTGATGGCCGTCGCCTGCTCCAGCGCTTCCAGCGCCTCGATGTTGAGCCCCTGGTTGTACCGCACCTCCCCGAGATACTGGTGAATCACACTGCTCTCGGCGTCCAGCGCGCGCGCCCTCTCGAGCCACTCCGCCGCCGGCTCCAGCGTCCCACGGCTCTTCTCCGCGAGCCCGAGCTGAATCATCGCTGCCACGTTGTTGGGATCGCGCTCGATCAACGCCTGGAATTCGCGCGCCGCGTCGTCGTACTGCCCGAGCGACGCGTAGGCCCGTGCCAGCTCCCAGCGGGCATTGACGTCCTCGGGATCCGCGCGCAGCCGCTCGCCCAACTCGGCGATCCGCCGGTCATAGAAGCCCGATTCCTTGTACGCGATCTCCAGGTTGCGTCGGGCGGTGTGCATCTTCGGGTCGAGTTCCAGCGCCCGCTGGAACTCGGAGATCGCATCCTCGACCAGCCCTTTGCGATGGTACAGCACACCCAGATTGTTGTGGGCGCCCGCGTCCGAGGGGTCGATCCGCCTGGCGAACGACCGAAGGACATCGCGGTCCTTCTGCGGGAGGGCCCCTGTCGGCATCAGGTCAGATGCGGATGGCGTCGAAGATGGATTTCAGCGAGGCGACGTCGGGCAGCAGGATGAAGTGGCCCCGCAGGTCCGCGCCCGCCTCCTCGAAGTGGAAGTTGGTCTCCACGCAGAACACCACGTCCTTGTCTCGCCCGAAGCTCAGGTGCGTGGTGCTCAGCACGGCGCCCGAGAGGTCCACGGCAAGACTGGGAACGGAGGGAAGCAGCATCATTCCCATGAAGTCCGAGAGGGCGTTCATGTAGGCCCCACCCAAGATGTTGCCCGCCTCCTTGATGCTGGACTGTTCCAGATCGCCGAATTCCGACGTCGTCCCCGGCTCGCGCCGCAACAGGAGGTCACTCAGCAGCATCGCGTTGCTCTGCGGCACCACGAGGAGCATGCGGCCCGTCAGGTCTCCCAGCATGTGCATGAGAACGGCAGCCACTACCTCGTCGGAGTCGCCGAGGATATCCGGCACCTGCTCCAGGCGTTCGACGTAAATCTGCGGCACGCTGATCATGATGCGGCGGTCGGTGAGCTGGGAGAGCGCCGTCGCCGCATGCCCCGCGCCGATATTGGCTACCTCTCTCAGAGCATCGAGCTGCAGTTCTTCGAGATCTCGCAGGTCTACCATGCTCGCTCCTAGACGAGACCGCCCGCGTCCAGAATGAGGACGGGGCGCCCCTCTCCGAGAATCGTTGCGCCGCTGAAGATGGGTAGCATCCCCCGCGGCGGCGTAAAGGTCTTCACGACGATCTCCTGCTGGCCGAGCAGTTGATCCACGACCAGGCCGGAACGTCGTTCTCCGATCTGCAACACGATCACGGGGCTCCGGACCGGGCCGTCCCCCGCGATCTCCAGCATGCGCCGCAGGTACACCAGCGGCACGACGCCCTCCCGCAAGGTCATGGCATCACGCTCGTCCACCCGGGTCACCTCGGCGGTGCCGAGGTCGAGCGTCTCGGCGACGTGGGTGATGGGGAGCGCGTATCGCTCCTCCCCTACGCGCGTGATGAGGGCCCGCACGATGGCCAGCGTCGTGGGAAGCCGCAGGGTGAACGTCGTCCCTTCACCCTCGGCGGTCTGCACCTCGACCCCACCGCCCATGCCCCGCGTCGCATGTACCACGGCATCGATCCCCACACCACGTCCCGACACGTCCGACACCTCCTCCGCCGTGCTCATGCCGGACTGCGAGAGGACACGCAACAGCACCTCATTACTCAGCGAGTCCACGTCGGCGTCCGCGAATCCCAGCTCTTTGGCACGAACCAGGATCTTGTCGCGATCGATCCCGCGCCCATCGTCGCGCACACGAATGGCTACCGCGGCACGCTCCCGCACGGCACTCAGCTCGATCACGCCTTCCGGCGGCTTGCCCGCCGCCTTGCGCACCTTGGGGCTCTCGATCCCGTGGTCCACGGCGTTGCGCAGCAGGTGCACCAGCGGATCGCCGATCTCGTCCAGGATCGCCCGGTCGAGCTCGATCTCCTTGCCTTCGACTCGGAAGGCGACCTGCTTGTTGAGTTTGCGGGTGAGATCCCGCACCAGACGGGGGAACCGGTCGAACACTTGCCACACCGGCGTCATGCGGGCCTGGATGATCTCGTTCTGAAGATCGGCCGCCAGCTGGGAGAACTTCGTGCTGACCTCCTCCAGCTCGGGATCGGCGCGCTGCACGCTGATCTCCGCCAGTGCCCCACGCGTGGTGAGGAGCTCGCCGATCAGATTCATGAGCGCGTCGAGGCGCCGCAGGTCGACCCGAATGTGCCGCGCCTTGCGCCCCACTGCCTCCGCTGCCGGCTGCGTATCCTCGGTCGACGCGATCTCCACCCGCTCCACGTCTCCGGCGCCGCGGATGGCCTGCTCGATCGCGTCGGCGGCCGCATCGGACTCCAACCGAAACGCGAAGCGCCCGTCGAACTCGTCGCCCTCCATGGAGGTGGTGGGCGGCTCCACCGCATGCACCCGCCCCAGCGTTTCGACCTGCTGCAGGATGATCAGCGCCCGGGCGCCCTTGAGTGGCGACTCCGACACCAGTGTGACTTGCACAGCCCGCCCTTCACCAGCCCCTGCCGACACAGCCGGGGCCGAGGGTCGGGCCTGCTTGGGGCGGTCCACGACCTTCTCGAAGGCCGACGCGGCCTTGTCGATGGCCTGCACGACGCCGGCGAGGTCCGCGGCGGACTCGCGCCCGGCGACGGATGCTTCTATGGCTTGCTCGAGAGAGTCGGCGCTTTTGAAGAGGAGTTCGAGCACCTCGTCGGACGCGGTCCGCTCACCGCGCCGCAAGAGGTCCAGCAGATTCTCGGTGCGGTGCGCCAGGTCGGCGACCTTGGCGTAGCCCATCGTCGCGGCCATGCCCTTGATCGTGTGCATGGCCCGGAAGATCCCGGCAACGGGCTCACTCGCCTGCGGGTCTCGCTCCCACTCTAGCAGGAGCTGGTTGATGGTGCTGAGGTGTTCGCGACTTTCGGCGAGGAAGAGCTCCGCATACTGCGAGAGGTCCATGCCTAGCCGAGCACCCGTTGTACCGCCTCCAACACCCGAGACGGCTGGAACGGCTTGACGACGAAGTCCTTGGCTCCCGCCTGAATCGCCTCGACGACCAGCGCCTGCTGGCCCATGGCGCTGCACATGAGGATCCGGGCGCTGGGATCGGCCTGGACGATCTCGCGCACGGCGTCGATACCGCCCATGTCGGGCATCACGATGTCCATGGTGACCAGGTCGGGCTTCAGCTGCCTGTACTTCTCGACCGCCTGCGTGCCGGTCTCCGCCTCGCCCACCACCTCGTAACCTGCCTGCGTCAGGATGTCGCTGATCATCGTCCGCATGAAGATCGCGTCATCACACACGAGTACCGTATGGCTCACACACCCTCCCTACACGCTGAGGATTGGGGTCAGCAACGCTTCGAGATCGAGAAGAACGACTGAGTCGTCCCCGCGCCGGCCCACTGCCCGCACCAACCGGGGATCGACGCCCGGCAGGTCGCCGCGATCGGAGAGGTCATCGGCAGCGACGGTCACCAGGTCGATCACTTCGTCGACGGTGAAGCCGACCATCTGCTCGTCCACCTCGAGCAGCACTATGGTTCGCCCCCCGCCGTCGGTGCTGTGGCCTAGCGCACGACTCCCGTCCATCAACGGCACGAGTCGGCCCCGGACATTGATGAGGCCGACGACGGCCCCTTCCGCCCCGGGGATGCGGGTAGCCTCCTGCCTCGGGAGGATCTCGCGGACGGCCCCGACCTCGGCCGCGTACAGCCGCTCGGCCACCCGAAAGACCAAGATTCGCACACCCGCCAAGTCGCGCATCTTATTTAAAGAAGCCAAGATAGTCCAACATATTGGGGCGAGCAAGCAGACTCGAATCGTCTGCCGCCTGCGCCAGGGCCGGGTGCAGATCCGGGGGCCATTCGCTGCGGAACTCGGTCCATGCACCGCTCTCGGGGTGGGTGAATCCGAGGAGTGCCGCATGGAGCGACTGGCGCGGTGCGGCGTGCTCCACCGCCTCCGCCAGCGGTCGCTGAGACCCCGTGACCCGCCGCGCACCCCCCTGACCGTACACCGGGTCCCCCACGATGGGGTGGCCGATGTGGGCCAGGTGCACCCGTATCTGATGTGTGCGGCCGGTGGCCAGCTTCACCCGCACCAGATCGCAGGTCTCGAACCGTGCCACTGGCTCCACGCGGCTCCGTGCCGGCCGCCCCGTGGCCAGGACCGCCATGCGCTTGCGGTCGACCGGGTGCCGCGCCACTGGGGCGTCCACGTCCACCGGCTCGGGAACGTGGCCCCACACGAGGGCGGCGTACACACGGTGCACCTTGCGGCGTCCCAGCGCACGGGACAGCGCGCGGTGCGCGGTCTCGGTCTTGGCCACGATGAGCAGGCCCGAGGTGTCCTTGTCCAGCCGATGGACGATCCCGGGCCGTCCCTCACCGCCCCCCCCGAGGGACGTGCCCCGTGCCACCAGGGCATTGAGCAAGGTGTCGTTCCAGTGCCCCGGGGCCGGATGCACCACGAGGCCCGCCGGCTTTTCCAGCACCAGGAGCGCATCGTCCTCGTACACCGCCGTGAGTGCCCGGTGATACGGCGTGAGCTCCCGGGGTGGCGCCTCTTCCGGGATCTCGACCTGCACGGCATCCCCCCGGCCCAGAGTGCGTGAGGCCCGCGCCGGCTCGTCGTTGACGGTGACGCCGCCGGCGGCGATCAGCCGGGCAGCTTGCGTGCGAGAGAGTGAGAGTTGGTCGGCGAGGAACCGGTCGAGACGTTCCGTCGATTCGGCGGCGACGTGGAACGTGACGAGGGGAATCGGCTCACGCCTCGGCCGGACCGGCGTGCTCCGCGGTGGCCTCACCACCCTGCCGCCCCTCCTGCCATAGCACGAGGGCCAAGGCGATGGCACCACACGTCACCGCCATGTCGGCGACGTTGAAGGTGGGCCAGTGGAACGCGCCAACCCATACGTCGATGAAATCCACCACGCCGCGACTGCTCCGGACGCGGTCCAGCAGGTTGCCGACCGCCCCACCACAGACCAGCGCCAGGGCGGTGAGGCGCACCCACTGCGTGGGGCGCGTGACACGTACCATCGAGCCCAACACGAGCAGCGCGACCAACGCGAGTACCATGAACACCCAGCGCGAGTACTGGCCGACGTGGATGCCGAACGCCGCCCCGGGATTGTAGACGAGCCGCAGGGTCAGCCAATCCCCGAGAATCGGAACAGGGGCGTGGGCGAGAGTCGCAACGGCCAACTGCTTGGTCACGAGGTCCAGTACCACGACCCCGAGCGCGATCCCCCAGAACCACGGGGACTTAAGCCCGTTTTGCATCTTCCTCTTTGGCCTTGCACTTGATGCACAGCCGCGCGTGCGGCAGAGCATCGAGCCGTTCGAACCCGATCTCATCGCCGCACTCGTGGCACGCTCCGAACTTCTCGGGGGAGAAGTACAGGCGGCGCAGCGCCTCGTTCACGTGCCAGAGATAGCGGCCCTCCTTGGAGGCAAAGAGGAACTGCTTCTCCCGCTCCATGGCGTCGGTTCCCTGGTCCGCCATGTGGAACGAGTAAGAGGAGAGATCGCCGTCCGAGCTCTGGAGCGTGCCGCTGAACTGCTCGTCGTACTGACCGAGCTCCTTCATCACGCGGTTGCGCTCTTCGAGCAGTCGTTTCTCGAGGTGCTCCAGTTGCTTCTTCTTCATCCTTCGTCGTCCCTGCCAGTCTGATCGGCCTCGGCCCTCTTCACGGAGAGCACGACACTCCGGCCGTCAATGTCCACCGCTTCGCGGACGTCCGAGTTCGGCAGGTCGTCGCCTGCCTCAAGGTGGCGGGCGAGGGTCTCGCCCGCAATGAAATTCCGGTACGCGTCGGCCGCCACCAGCACATCCTCTGCGCCGGAGATGCTCAACGTGATCCGCGTATTGTAATCGTACCCCGCCTCTTTTCGTAGTCTCTGGACCCGATTCACCACTTCACGGGCCAGACCCTCCCGGCGCAGCTCCTCGCTCACCACCGGATCCAGCGC
>JBDGXT010000343.1:0-2227 GCA_039584455.1 Gemmatimonadota bacterium | reverse complement strand
ACCAGAAACGGAACCTCGATGTAGTCGATCCGTGTGTCCCCGCCACCCTTCTGGACCCAGTTTCCCTCGAGGTTGAAGACGACGTGGTTCCAGTTGCGCATCCCGGCCGTGATGCCCGCCGTACCGCCCCAGCGCGAGCTGGTGTTCACGCCACAGCAGATGTCTCCATACGTGGCACCGCCCGAGAGCGCGATGAACTTCGTCTGGGCTTCGGCGGGGGCAGTGTACGCCAGTGACGCGATCGCGGCGATCATCAACAGTCTGTGCACCTTCATGCATGCCTCCATAGGAAAGTATCAGTCTTGAAACGGCGATCGCTTGGTCCGCGAGTCCGCCGGGCGCACCGCATCGAGCATGCGTTGCAGCTCCTCGTTTGAGAGCTCGAACGGATCGCTCTCGTAGCCTGGTGCTGGTACCGTCCGGAGCGCCTCGGGGTTCCCGGCGACCGGCGTGAACTCCCATTCGTTGCGTGACCGATCCCGGATCTCCCAGGCGTGGCCGGCTCGGTCGGTGAATCTGCGATAGCCCATCCTCGCGGTCCTCCTCGCGTTGCCGGCTCGTATTATGGCACCGTGTGGAGCGCCTGGCCACCGGGCCCCACCAGCCAGTCCCGGGCAAGCTACCCGTACGCACGCACTTACGCATCCGGGCCGCCACCTCCTCGTGATGGGCGTTACCGCCTGTGCATCGAGCGAAGGTATGTTACATGTTAGACAGTGGAGTCATCTCAGGAGGTGGTCTCATGGCAAGGCTCAGCTCGACCGCGATGCGCAAGCTCGATGGCCTGGAAGAGGCCCGGCGCAAGTGGGACCACGTCCGCTCGATGGTGGAACAGACTGCCGGGCACAGGGCCGACATGTCATTGATGAAGCGCATCGGTCGGACAGCGGCCGATGTTGGCCGGGTGCTCGACGAGGCCGGGTACGGCGGCATGTCTCAGTCGGTGGCGCAACTGGGAATGATCGTGCGGCGCACCACCACCAACCAGTCGAAGATCGGCACCATGCGCGAGCTCGTGGCCGCGGTGCGGACTGGGATCGATCAGGCCCAGCGGAACCTGGAGAAGGAAGCACAGAAGGCACAGCAGGAACTGCAGGCACAACGGGAACAGCAGGCGCGCAAGGAGCCAGGTTAGGCGCGACGCGCCCTGCTCACAGCGGGAGCCGCAACCCCTCCCGCGCCAGCTCGAAGCCCCGGCGCCACACCTGCGCCGCTTCATCCCCCTCATCCAGCACCGGGTTGGTGTTGTTGAAGTGTGTGAAGATCACCCGCGCGCCGGCCCGAACGGCTTCCTCGAGCAGATTCATCGTGTGCGGCACGAGCGGGTGCGGAATGTCCTCGATGGCCCGCCCCGGCACCTCGCTCGCCGAATAGAACGAGCCGTCGAGCAGGGCGGCGTCGACCTCTCCGACCACCTTGATCAGCGAGTGCTGCCACGTCTCCCACCGGTCGATGTCCGGGACGTAGAGCAGCGAGCTCCCCGGTCCGCGGAACACGAACCCCACCGTATCGGAGAATTCCGGCCGATGTGGCACGCGGATCATCCGCACCGTCAACCACTCGTCCACCTCGAACCATCGGCCAACGGACACCTCGGGGAAGTAGATCCTCCCCTCCTCTACCAGCAGGCTCCACGGGCCGTTCGTTGACAGATACTCGGCCATCGCCGGCGTGCAGTACACCGGGGTGCGCTGCATGCCCAGTCCCTCGCGGCCCAACTGTGCCAGGCCGACGTAGTGCCCGATGTGGGCGTGCGTGAGGAAGATGCCGTCGAACGGGCGGCGGTCCGCCGCACGACGGCGAAAGTCCACATCCTCGATGAGATCGAGCTGTCGCGTGATGTCGGGGGTGGCGTCCACCAGGTAGTACTGCTGTCGGTCGGGATCGATCAGCGCCAGCGAGGCGACATACCGTGGGTCACGGCGGGCCTGCTCGCAGCGCGGTGTGTAACAGCCGACCTGGGGGATGCCGCCGTCCTGGATGGTGCCGAGGACGAGGGCGTACGGATCGGCTTCGCCCCCCAACACGGAGGCGAGGAGCCGCGTCGGTCGGTGTGCCAGCACGACCGCCCCGAGCGCGGTGAGCAGATCGCGACGGGAGAGGCTCATTTCCGAATCCACTTCGCCAAGGTCCTCGCCACCACCGGGTGGTTCAAGTAGCCGAACGACTTGTGCGGATTGGAGCCGGTCGCGCCCACCCAAAAGGTGTAGATGCGTGGTAGGTCTCG
>JBDGXT010000068.1:0-8514 GCA_039584455.1 Gemmatimonadota bacterium | reverse complement strand
AAACCATCGGCCACGACCTTGAAGGTGTCCTCGTCCATGGACACACATTCCCTTAGCTCTGGTTCTCTCAGTATGGTGACCTTCATTGGCGTCCCTTCCTTCTCTTGTGGTGCTTTTCCTCAAGGGTTAAGAGAGAACGACCAAGCGTGGCGCAGGAGTATTGGGACCAATAGACCGGATCGGGAAACCGGGATCAAGTCCCTGGCGGTCGGGTGGAGCTGCGGCCGCCGCGCGGCCTCGCTTTGCTTCGCAGCAAGTCCCGGTGTCCCGAATGCAGAAAGCCCCGACCTGACAGTGAATCGTCAGGTCGAGGTCTTGTCCGCGGCGGCGCTACTGTGTCCCCGCTAGAAGCCGGATGCCGCGTTCGGCCGCCGCCGGTGGCGCTGCCGCGGCTCTTGCGACCGCAGCACGACCCGCAACACACCCGTCTCCAGGTCAACATCCCACAGCGTCACCCGCGGCTGGAGGAACCTGGCCAGGTCGTCCGTCGTGAGGGTCTCGGGCGTGGCGTCGAGGAACTCCAACACCCGCAGGCGCATCGCCGCGTAGGTACCGCCGTATCGCTCGGCCGCGACCCGGAGTCCGATCTGATCGTCCAGCATACGGCGCACCGCTCCCTGGGTGACCTCGAGCAGGCGCCGGATGAAGTCCATCAGTTCGGCACCACCATTCTCGGCGCGACGCGCCTCGAGCTCCTCGGCCGTCTTGGGCTCGCACAGATCGAGCAGTTGGCGTCGGATCGTGGGCTTCAGGACCGAGCGGCGCTTCGGCTCGGTGGCCTCCCGCTCGGCGCTGGCGCAGAGCGCGAGGTCGTTGCGGCTGAGGCGAAGGAAGGACGTCATCCGATCGTAGAGGTCCGTCTGGCCCGGCTGCGGCGGGCGCCGCCGGCCAGCGATCAAGTCGTCGATGTACTCCTTGGGCAGCTGGACAGCGTCGGCCAGATCCTCAGCCGAGCGCTCCGTCTCCCGCAGGCGCTGGCGCAGCAGCTTTCCCACGGGCATGGGCTTCTTCAACGGGACCGATGACTTCAAACAGCTCCTCCTCTCAACGACTGCCTCGACTCTTGCTCTCTATGCGCTCAACACGTGTTCGCCCATTGGCGGCGCGGAAACGATCCCGGGCGCCAGGGAGGACCAGCCAGCCTGGTGTGCAGGATCAGATGATCGGTTCTTGGGGACCCGGGACAATCCCGACGATATCGGGGTCCACATCAGGGTCGTGAGGTTGGCCCGACTTCTCGGCCTTCTGCGCCTTCCTCTGGGCACGGCGCTCCTCTTTGGCCTTGCGTTTCTCCCTCTTGGCGAGCTCGCGCTGCCGTTTCGCCTGCCGCGCTGGTCCCGGTCGAGCCATGAACCACTCTCCATTCCGTGAGGGCCGGTAGAAAAGTAACACAATTCTGGGCCTGGCGCATGGTCACGTTCTACATTAGCTTGCAAGCTTGTAGGTCGAACCGCGAGCTGGCATCTTCTCACTTCGGTAGAATGGTCCCCGCTCAGGATGGGTACCGACGCGCCGAAGCCGTCGCTTCATCCCCCAGGTTCAGACAATCAGCGATCGTGCGTTCCGGTGACACGGATGTCGCCCGGAGTGTACCCGCGTGTATGGAGGAGTGTCACAGAGGATGTCATTCGAATCACTGGGCCTCGCGCCCGAACTCTTGCGGGCTGTCGAGGAGCAAGGCTACACCGTACCCACTCCCGTCCAACGGGAGGCGATCCCGTTGGGCCTGGAGGGCCGCGATTTGGTCGGCTCGGCGCAGACCGGCACCGGCAAGACGGCGGCGTTCTTGCTGCCGATTCTGCAGCGACTCACAACGGGCACCCCGGGCAGACTCAGGGCACTCGTCCTGGTCCCCACCCGGGAGCTCGCAGAACAGGTGTTGGACAGCGCCCGGGCGTACGGCCGTCACTCGGGTGTGAAGTCCGTGGCGGTCTACGGTGGGGTCGGCATGGAGCCGCAGACGCGCGCGCTCAAGCGCGGCGTCGACATCGTGATCGCCACCCCGGGACGGCTACTCGACCACATGCGTCGGGGGCACGTCGACAGTTCCAAGCTCGAGGTGCTGGTCCTCGACGAGGCGGACCGGATGCTCGACATGGGGTTCGCGCCCGACGTGCGGCGGATCCTCGACTCCTTGCCCGCCGAACGCCAAACACTGCTGTTCTCGGCCACCATCTCGGGCGACGTGGACCGGCTGGCGCGTCGCGCGCTCAAGGAGCACGCCGCGGTCGAGATCGGCCGCCGCGCCGAAGCCGCCGACGGAGTGGAACACGTCTTGGTGGCCGTCGACAAGTCGGAGAAGCGGAACGTGCTCGCCATGATGCTGGATGAGCTACCCCAGGGGCGCACCCTGGTGTTCACCCGCACCAAGTTCGGAGCGGACAAGCTCGCTCGCCACCTGCACCGCGCGGGGAACAGCGTGGGGGCGATCCATGGGGGCAAGACCCAGAGTTCGCGCAACGAGGTGCTCGAGCGGTTCAAGCAGGGCAGGACCCGCATTCTCGTGGCGACGGACGTTGCGGCCCGCGGCATCGACGTCGAGAACATCGTGATGGTGGTGAACTACGATGTCCCGCACGACCCCGAGATCTACGTCCATCGCGTAGGTCGCACGGCCCGGGCCGGGGCGCAGGGCGTCGCGTTGACGCTCATGTCGCCCGACGAGTGGCTGATGATGCGGGACGTAGAGAAGCTGATGGGCCGGACGTTCCCCCGTGAGGTCGTGCCCGGTTTCGAGCCCGCTGTCGGACCGAGCCAGCCCCAGCTGAGGGACACGATGCCCAAGCGGCAGGGGCGCTCCGTCATGCCGCGCAGAGGCGGCAGCCGCAGACGATAGTGGGATGCCCCCGGCCGGCAGCCAACGTTACGTTTCACGCGCGCAGCCAACAGTGAGTGACTCATGTCAGCGATGAGATTCTGGTGGATCGCCGTGGTGGCTGCAGCCTGTGCCTCGGGGGGTGGCGGCGGGGCCGGGTCGACGGCCGCCCCGGAGTCTGGGGCCGGACACGCCTACGTCTATCAAAGTGGCGAGGCCATCTACCGCCGGGACACGCGAGCCGGGAGGGACGAGCCGGCCATCAGGAACGTCGGCGCCGTGCTCGCCGCGGCGGCGAGCCCGCATGGGCTGCACGTCGCGGTGGCGTTCCGCAGCGGCGGGAGCACGCGGGTGGTGGCGATCGACAATGAAACCGGGTCGCTCACCGAGGTGCACGACGGCCCGACCGGCACGGTCTACACCCTGGCATGGTCGTCGGGCGGCGATCTGCTCGGCGTCGGCTATCAGCACGCCAGCGGCGGGGGGGTGAAGCTGCTCGATGCCTCGGGGACCGTGCACGATATCGGTTGCCAGGCCTCCGACCGGTTCGTGGCGTTCCGGTCGTCCTCTGAAGCGATCGTCTCCGACGGCACCAACTTCTACACGGTGCGCAGCGGGGACTGCGGAACGCTGGCCACGGTATCGCGTCTGGGTAAGTCCGACTTGGAGTTTGCCCCGAACGGCCGGCGGGTCGCGTACTTTCGGGAGCGCACCGTCACGTTCACCAACCGGTCACAGCCGGAGATCATCAAGGAGCTGTGGATCGCGCGCCACGACGGCCGGGGGGAGCGGCTCGTCGCCGACTATCAAGGCCGCCCGCAGAACGCCGAGTGGTCCGCGAACGGCGACGTCATCGCGTACGAGGTGGTGTCACGCCGGTGGACGAACACCCTGCACGTCGTGATGTACAACGTGCCGGGGAATACGTACGTCTACGAGGCAGAGGAGAAGGAGCTGGGTGTGCCCAGCGACTTCAACGTGTGCTGGTCACCCGACAACCACCGCATCGCGCACGAGCGCACCTACGCCCGAGTCGGGCAGGCGCAAACCTACACGACCCGGCACGTCGTGGTGCGCGGACAGCTCGGCTCCCCGCCTCGAGCTCGGCGGCAGGCGAGCGACGAGAAAGTCGTGTTCGAGGAGCTCATCGGGGAGGCTGCGGCCCGGGCAACCCCCGAAGGGGCGGCGCCGTGTCAGTGGATCGGGCGGCACCACCTGCTGATCTCGACGCGCCAGGGCCAGCGGGTCATCGGCGTGGATGACGGGACGGTACGCGAGTTTCCTGCCGACCGGCGTGTGCTCGCCGCGGCCGCGTTCGGGGGAACGCGCTAGCGGTCCTCCTCCGGCCGTCCCAGCGTCAGCGGGACCTTCACCAGGCCGCCCCTGGTGGACAGCACGTGAACGGTGCCCTCGACACCGGGGGTGCCACGCGTGCGCACCTCGAAGCTGACGGATTTCCGCTCTCCCGGCTCCGTCCACCCCGCCCTGATCACCTTGTCCCGCCGGCTCGGGCTCACGATGCGGACCACGGGCGTCTTCCCGCGGGTCAGTGACGAGTCGAACCGGAGTCGTACCCGGTCTTCCTGCACGATCTTCACGAGCTGCGCCTGCTTGAGGGCCGTAGGAAGTTGGCCGCTGTTGGTCCAGCTCACCGTGACCTCATAGGTGGTGCTGTCGCCTTCGCTTTCGAGGGCGCGCACGGTGGTCTCGACCTCGTCGACCAGCGGCAAGTGTAGCGCCATCTCGAGATTGAACAGCGCCTGGTTGCGTGCCCACCGCTCGAGGTCCTCGGGCGGCCCGTTTTGGGAGAAGAACTTCGGGTGGAATCCCCCGATCTCCACCTGGCCGAGGGTGGGATGCTCGAACGGCTCCCACTCGCGGAAGCCACGGCCGCCGTTCCCCTCGTCGTCCCACGCGAGGCCGTCCACATCGTCGAGCAGGCCGTCGCCGTTGTAGTCCTTCATGCGGCCGCCATTCCATAGCTCGTCGCCGTACCAGATCGCCCCGTAGTACCAGTACCCGAAGTCGGGGCTGTGCCCGAACAGGGGGCTCGGGCGGGTCGAGTCGCCGGTGAACGGGCTCACCGGCACCCGCGTGCGATACACGTCGTACACGTCGCCGGCCCACGGATACCCCGTGAGGCCCATGCCGAGGCTGTCGAAGTAGACGTAGTACGCCAGGTCTTCTGGATACATGCGCTCGGCGCTCTTCGACGTGGATGGCGGCCGCAGGTGCATCGGCACGCGCGTGTCCATCGAGTTGGCGACGGAGATGTTGGGATGCGTGAGCACCCACATCACGGTCGCCCGCGTCTCGCTCTCGCTCAGGGGGAACGCGCCGGCGCCGGTCTGGGTGTAGCCGCGGCCGGTACGGTCCTGGCCGGGTTCCGGCCGCCAGTTCTCGGGGTAGTTGCGGTGCAGGTCGAGACCCCCGATTCCATCCTCGTTGTAGCGGCCGTCTCCGTCGTTGTCGATGCCCTCGGAGATGACCATCCAGTCGCCTTCGCCGTCGGGCGCCGGGCGCATCAGCCGGCCCGAGGGATCGCGGTCGTCCAGGATCCGGTTCGCGTCGTCCTCCTCGTCCGGTCCCGGCCGGTAGCGGATCTGGTAGATGACCCCGTCCCCGTCCAGGTCCTCCGGCGGATCCTCGTCGATGAGCCCGTCACGGTCGCCGTCGTGCGGCCGCACCGTGCTGCGGTTTGCCTGTGCCGTGTGCAGGTAGAGATTGGAGCCGTCGCGGTTGTTCTGTGGCTTGAGATAGATGGCCCGCGTGTCGATGAGGTCGGTGATCGCCTCATCCTTGCCGTACCTCTCCAGCAAGTGCTGGATCAGCCACAGCACCGACTCGGAGCTGGTGATCTCGCCGCTGTGCCGCCCGCCCTCGAAGAAGGCGGCTGGCTTGTCCTCCGCCTGGCCGGTCTCTTTGTTGGTGATCGTGACCTGCAGGATCGGCCGGCCCTCGAAGCTCTTCCCTACCTCGTACAGATCGAGGATGTCGGGGTACTGCTCGGCCCAGCGCTGCAGCCACTCGTACATGACGTCGGCCGTGTGGTATCGGTCGAACGTGAGCTGCTCTCCGGCTTCATACTCCACGCCTGGGTGCCGGTGCCGTCGGAAGAAGCTCACGCCGTGCCGCTCGCCTTGCACCGTGTACCAGGTGGTGTCCTTGCCCGTTTCCGGACCGGACTGTGCACTCAGGGAGCTGGCCGGGGCGACGAGCAGGTAAGCCAATGCGAGAATGCCGAACTGCGATTGCATCACTTGGCCCCTCCGGCCGCCTCCCGCAGTAGGTTGCGCGCGATGACCAGGCGCTGAATCTGGTTCGTGCCCTCGTAGATCTGCGTGATCTTGGCGTCCCGCATGTACTTCTCGATCGGGTAGTCCTTGCAGTAGCCGTAACCGCCGAACAGCTGCACGCAATCGGTCGTCACCTTCATGGCGACATCGGTGGCCATCAGCTTGCACATGGCCGAGACCTTGGTGATGTGCCGGTGGCCCGAGTCGATGACGCGGGCGGCGTGGTGCACCAGCTGCCGCGCCGCCTCGATCTGCGTTGCCATGTCGGACAGCATCCACTGCACGCCCTGGAACGAGCTGACCGCCTGGCCGAACTGCTGCCGCTCGTGCGTGTACTGCATGGCCAGGTCGAGCGCGCCCTGGGCGAGTCCCACGGCCTGTGCTGCGACGCCCGGCCTCGCGCGGTCGAGCGTGATCATGGCATGCTTGAAGCCCTGTCCTTCGCGCCCGCCCAGCAGGTTGGCCTCGGGCACGTTGCACTTGTCCAGGTGGATCTCCACCACGGGCACGCAGCGGATGCCCATCTTGTCCTCGTGCTTGCCCACGCTGTAGCCCGGCGAGCCCTCCTCCACGACGAATGCCGAGATGCCCCGTGCCCCGCGGTCTGGGTTGGTGACCGCGAAGATCGTGTTGTACGAAGCCACGGCGCCGCCGGTGTTCCACTTCTTCTCTCCGTTGAGCAGGTAATGATCGCCGTCCTTCTCGGCGCGCGTCGTCATCGAGCCGGCATCCGATCCGGCCTCGGCCTCGGACAGTCCGAACGCGATGAGCTTCTCGCCCGCGGCGATGCCGGGGAGCCAGCGCTCTTTCTGCTCGTCGGTGCCGCCGACGATGATGGGGAACGACCCCAGCGCGTTCACCGCGAACCCCACGCCCATGCCACCGCATGCACGCGAGAACTCTTCCACGACGACGCACAGGTCGAGCACGCCGCCACCCATGCCGCCGTACTCCTCGGGAATCCACACGCCCGAGAGGCCCGCCGCCTTGATGGCTTTCTGCACCTCCCACGGGTACTCTTGCGCGACGTCGTACTTGGCTGCCACCGGTCGCATCGCGGTCTCGGCCAGCTCACGCGCGCGCTCCCGGAGTTCGATCTGCATGGGGGTATAGAGCTCTTTGATCATCCCTTCGTCTCCCGTGTTACCGCGTCCCAGAGGGTGAGGGCCGCTGCTGCGGCAGACCAATACTATCAGGTCGGTCACATTCGCGGCTACCGTGTGCTCGGGGTACCCGTGCGCGGGTCGAAGGTCTCGGTACCTGACTAAGGGTGGTGTGCCCGCCCTAGCCGCCCTCCACCCCGTCCCAGCAGTAGGTGCAGAGCCTCGTCTTGGGCAGGCCAATCGCCGAGACGAGATCGTCGAGGCGCTGGTAGCGTAGCGAGGTGAGTCCCAGGCGCTTCCTGATCTGCTCCACCATCACGCAGTGCCGCTCGGAGTCGGGGTCGGCGTACTCGTCGAGGTTCGACGGGTCGTCACCCTCCAGCTCGTGCACCGCACTCCGCCCGGCGAGGTCCAGCTCCGACCGAGAGCGGGAGAAGTTGAGGAACTTGCAGCCGAAGACGAGCGGCGGGCACGCCGGCCGCATGTGCACTTCCTCGGCGCCGTATGCGAAGATCCGCCGGATGATGTCCTGGAGCTGCGTGCCCCGCACGATCGAGTCCTCGCAGAACAGGAGGCGGTTGCCCTCGATCAGCTCGCGGATCGGGATGAGCTTCATGCGGGCCACCAGGTCGCGCACCCGCTGGTCCTGCGGCATGAAGCTGCGGGGCCAGGTGGGCGTGTACTTCACGAATGGCCGGCGGTAGGGCACGTCCGCGGCGCTGGCGTATCCGATGGCGTGGCCGGTTCCCGAGTCGGGAATGCCGGCCACGATGTCGATCTCGGCGTCGTCACGCTTCGCCAGGTATTCACCGCAGCGGTAGCGTGTCGCCTCGACGTTGATTCCCTCGTAGTCGGATGCGGGATAGCCGTAATACACCCAGAGAAATGCGCAGATCTGCATTGCCTCGCCGGGTGGCAGCAGCGTCTCGATCCCCTCGCTGCTCACCCGCACGATCTCTCCCGGGCCCAGGTGTCGAGTCGTTTGGTATCCGAGGTTGGGGAACGCGCACGTCTCGAACGTGACGGCGTACGCTCCCTCCTTCTCCCCCGTTGCGACGGGGGTGCGTCCCAAACGGTCCCGCGCGGCGTAGATCCCGTCGTCCGTGAGGAGCAGGATCGAGCACGACCCCTCGATCACCTCCTGGGCGTGCCGGATGCCGTCCACGAAGGTGTCGCCCTGGTCGATCAGATGTGCCACGAGCTGCGTGGGGTTCACCTCGCTCCCGGTCATCTCGGAGAAGTGGGTCCCGTTCTTGCTGAGCGCCGCCTGGACCAGCGCGTCGAGGTTGCCGACCTTGGC
>JBDGXT010000067.1:0-13388 GCA_039584455.1 Gemmatimonadota bacterium | reverse complement strand
TGGCCCGGCGCACCCGTGAAGTCGTCCATTTCGTTGTTGAGGACGAACCCGGCGCCGGTGACGGTGACCTTGCTGCCGTAGCCGTGGTTGATGGTGGTGGTGACGCTCACCGCGGTCCCGTCGGGATCCACCACGGAATAGTGCGTCGTGTGGTCCCCCTCACCCATCCCCGGTCGCAGTGTGGGAGTGGGCGTGGCGCGATCCGGCTGAATCCCGCGTCGCAGCTGCATCTCGATGGGCATCTCCACGAACGCCGGGTCACCGAGATAGTGGTTGCGGTCCACGAAGCCCCGCTGCATCGCCTCGGCGATGAGGTGGACCTGCTCGGCGCTGCCGAAGGTGGGGAGGTGCTCCCACCCCTCGAGGATGTTGAGGATCTCACCCATGGTCACGCCACCCGAGCTGGCCGGGGGCATCGAGTAGACGGTGTGCCCGCGGTAGTCGATCACGATCGGCTCGCGCCAGATGGCGCGGTACGCCGCCAGATCCTCCATCGAGATGAGCCCGCCACCCCGTTCCATCTCTGCCACGATGAGCTCGGCGACGTGTCCCTCGTAGAACGCCCGTGCCCCGCTGTCGGCGACGGCCTGGAGGGTGCGGGCCAGATCCGCCTGCACCAGGAGGTGCCCGGGCGCCGGCACCGAGCCGTCGGGCAGGAGGAACTGCTCGCGCGACGCCGGAAACAGGCGCAGCCGGTCGGACGCGGACGCGATCGACCGCACGCGCCGCTCGTCCAGGGCGAAGCCCTCCCGCGCCAGCCGGATCGCTGGTTCCATCACCTGCGCCAGCGAGAGCTTCCCGAAGCGGCCATGTGCCTCGGTAAGGCCGGCCACCGCCCCCGGCACCCCCGCTGCCAAGTGTCCCAGCACACCCTTGTCGCCGAGGTTCCCGAGGGAGTCGAGGTACATGTCGCGACTGGCCCCGCGGGGCGCCATCTCACGGTAGTCGATGGTGTATGCCTCGCCGTCGGCAAGCCGAACGACCATGAACCCCCCGCCGCCGATATTTCCGGCGGAGGGGTGGACCACGGCGAGAGCGAAGCCCACCGCCACAGCGGCATCCACCGCATTGCCGCCCTTGCGCATGATGATCGCGCCGGCCTCGCTGGCGATGGGGTGCACCGACGACACGGCCGCGTGTGCGGCCGGGACGGTGACGGCCTCGTCGAACAGTGGCCAATCGGCCGGCACGTATGGTGAGGGAAGATCTGTCACCGGCGCCGGTGTGGCGGCCGGCTGCGGAGAGCCGGCACAGGCGGTGATGACCGAAACGGCGAGCGCTGGAACCGCTGGCCACGCGTGGTGCAGCCTCAGTTGGGATAGCCTCATCGTCGTCCTCGTCCTCGACCGCGTTGACCCGAACCCCATGAGGGTGGAGATTCCCCAATCTACCGCCTGAGCGGCTGCCCGCGATGCCCGAGCCTGACTTCCTCGATCCCCGCCTCACCGAGCGGCGCAACCCGCGCACACAGCGCATCGATGTCGCGTCTGCGCTCGAGATCGTCGAGCTGATGAATGCCGAGGACCGGGCGGTGCCCGAAGCCGTGCATGCCGTGCGCCACGAGATCGCCAGCGTGATGGACCTCGTGGTGGATGCGTTCACTCAGGGCGGCCGACTGCTGTACGTGGGAGCGGGCACCAGTGGGCGCCTCGGTGTGCTGGACGCGACCGAGTGCCCTCCCACGTTCGGGACACCGCCGGAGATGGTCGTGGGCGTGATCGCCGGCGGGACTCCGGCCCTGACGCGTAGCCAGGAGGGTGCGGAGGATGATGCCACAGCGGGCGCGCAGGCCGTGGACGACCAGCGCGTCACTGGCCGCGACGTCGTGGTGGGGATCGCCGCGAGCGGTACCACGCCGTACGTGAACGCGGCGCTCGCGCGGGCCGCGGAGCTCGGTGCGAAGACCGTGCTGCTCACCTGCACCGATCCACCGCCGGCTGCCGCCGGGCGGAGTGATGTGGTCATCGCCGTGCGCGTGGGACCGGAGGTGATCACGGGCTCGACGCGGCTCAAGGCGGGAACGGCCACCAAGCTGGTGCTCAACACGATCACCACTGGCGCGATGATCCGGCTCGGCAAGGCCTACGGCAACCTGATGGTGGATCTCATGGCACTCTCGGAGAAGCTGCGTGATCGGGGAGAGCGCATCGTCATGGAGGCCTCCGGTGCGAGCCGGGAAGTGGCGCGGCGTGCCATCGAGGAGGCGGACGGGAGTGTGAAGGTCGCCGTCGTGATGGCTGGCCGGGGTGTGGGCGCGGCGGAGGCGCGCCGGCTGCTCGACGGAGCGGGCGGCGCGGTCCGCGACGCGGCGGGCGATCCACCGGAGGTCGTCGGGTGAGCGTGCTGGTCGTGGGACTCATGTCGGGAACGTCACTCGACGGTGTCGACGCGGCGCTGGTGGAGATCGGAGGTGTGAGTGACGTGCGGCTCGTGGCATTCCATACCCACCCATACTCGCTCGAACGGCGCACGCTGATCAGCGAAGCCATGGCGGGCGGCACCACGCAAGAGCTGGCCATGCTGCACCGCGAACTGGGGAAGTGGTTCGGGGAGGCGGCGCGCGAACTGCTCGACGGCGCCGACGTGGAGCCCGACCGGCTAGCCTGTGTCGCCTCGCACGGGCAAACGGTCTGGCACGAGCCGGGGCAGGCCACGTTGCAGCTCGGTTGCGCTGCCACGATTGCCGAGCGGGTGGGGGCGCGCGTGGTGAGTGACTTCCGCAGTCGAGACGTGGCGGCGGGAGGGCAGGGCGCTCCCCTCGTTCCCATGGCCGACGCCATGCTCTTCGGTCACCCGGCGCACGGCCGGGCGCTGCTCAACGTAGGCGGGATGGCCAACGTGACCTGGGTGCCCCGCCGCGGAGACCTCGAGAGCGTGTTCGCGTTCGATACGGGGCCGGGTATGGCGGTGATGGACACGGTGACACGCCTGATCGACCCGTCAGCGCGCTACGATGTCGATGGCCGCCGCGCGGCAGCGGGCTCATCGGTCTCGTCGGTGCTCGATCGGCTGCTGGCAGAACCTTACTTTGCGGCCGCGCCGCCCAAGAGCACCGGACGCGAAACGTTCGGCGACGGCTATGCCGCGGAGCTCATCCACCTGGTGCGCGAGGAGCACCCCGACGCGAGCCACGACGACTGTGTCACCACCGCGTTGGAGCTGACCGCGCGCAGCGTGGCCGACGGTGTGCGGCGCTGGCTACCGGCAGAGCCAGGGCGGGACCTGCTCGTCGCAGGGGGCGGCGCGCGCAACCCCACGCTGATGACGCGGCTGGGGGAGCTGCTGGACGGCTGGACCCTGGGGCGGTTCGACGAGGAGTTCTTTGACGGGGATGCGAAGGAAGCGGTGGCGTTCGCCTATCTGGGGTGGCGCGCGTTGGAGGGGCTGCCGGGCAACGTGCCGCGGGCCACCGGCGCGGCCGGACCGCGGGTCTTGGGAAGCGTTACCTGCTGAAGACGTCGAGCAGCCGCAGCACGGCGCTCGACGGCACCGCATAGACGATCCGCCCGGCGGACTCCGGCTCCCCACCGTACACCACCGCCACCACTTCGCCGCCCCGATCGAACACGGGGCTGCCACTCGCCCCCCGCGCGCCGTACCCGTCCACCTGGATCAGATCGTCCAGCGTTTTGCTCACCGAGCCCGCCCAGAAGCTGGTGCGGGCGTGCCCGCCGGTCATGGGGAGATCGGTGCCCAGGGGGAAGCCGATGAGCGCCAGCGGATCGCCGTGCTCCAACGTGTCGGGTCGGGCGTTGAGTCCGTAGACCGTAGGCACCCCACCCCGAATGTCCACTTTCAGCAGCGCGAGATCGGCATCCGGTGCAACGGCCAGGACGCCGCCGCGCCACGTCTGCTCGGAGTCGGCGAACCGTACCGCGATGCGGCGTGGTCGTCGCGTGCCGTCCTCGCCCGCGACCACGTGCCGGTTCGTGACCAGGAGCCCATCCGAGCGAACGGCGAAGGCAGTGGCCGTGTGGACGTCGCCCGCGGCGAACTCCACCCACACGAGCGCCACCGCTGCCTGATTGCCTTCCACGATGCCGCCGTAGTCTACGTGGGCGGCGATTTCCTGGTAATACAGTGCCTGGGTGGCATCGGCGAGCTGGTGCCGCAGCGCCTCGACATCCTCTGCGCTGCCGGCGTGCTGGGCGGTTGCGAGCCGGCTCTGCAGGCTCGTGACCTCCTCGTGGGAGGTTTGCAGGGCGGCGGCGAGGCCCTCGACCTGACCCTCGAGCGCGCCGACCGCCGCGTCCGCGGCTCGCAGGATGCTGTCGGTTCGGGCCTGCAGGGCCGCCAGTTCACGCTCCAGTTCCCGCTCCTGACTCCAGCTCTGGTAGAGGAACACCGCCGCCACGGCAACGACGGTGACGGTCAGGCCGATGAACAGGGTGCGCAGCTTCCGGGTTTGTCGCACCACCTCCACGCGGATCCGCTCCGTGGTGCTCACTCGCCGCTCACCCGAACTCACCGCGGCCGCCACCGGCGACGGTTGCGGCCGGGTCGCCCGGGCCGCCACCCCGTCGGGTGTGCCCTCTGGGACGAGGCGCACTTCGAGGACCGGGCCCTCGGCCCCGAACCGGATCTGGTCGGTGTCGTCCAGCCGCACGTCCCGCGTAATGGGGTGACCGTTGACCAATGTCCCGTTGCGGCTGTCCAGATCCCGCACGTACCAGTGCTCGCCCTGCTTCATCACGGCCGCGTGGCGCGCCGAGACGTCGAGGTCGTGTTGGGGATCGAACTTCAAGTCGGACGCCGGGTGGCGTCCGATGCTGACGTATGGCTTGGAGAAGACCTCGGTGTAGCCCGCCCGCGCGCCCGTGAGGATCTTGAGCTGGGCCTTCACGGGGTCGTGGTCAGAAGCCGCTGGCCGCGATCAGGAGGGACGCTACCGCGATGGCGGCTGCCGCGGCACCGGCGAGGATCAAACGTGTCCGGTTTTGCGGTGTGGGTGGGGGGGTGCCCCGGTAGACCGGAACCGGCTCGGTGGTCGATTCCGGATCGAGCAGCGGGTACACTTGATGCCCCACTGATTCGTCGTCATCGGGGTCGGCCAGGCCGCTGCCATGGAATCGCGCCACGACGACCGTGATGTTGTCCGGCCCTCCGCGCTCGTTGGCTAGATCGATCAGCTCCGAGCAGACCTCCATGAGGTCGTCGCCCGACCGGGAGACCCGCTCGGCGATCTCTTCGCGCGTCACCTGGCCGGAGAGCCCGTCGGAGCAGAGCACGAGGGCGTCGCCGCGCCGGATCTGCTGGTTGGTGAGGTCGACGCGTACTTTTTGATCGGGACCGAGCGCCTGCAGGATGATGTTCTTGCGCTCGCTCTTCTCAGCCTCTTCCTCGGTAATCTCGCCCGCGTCTACCAGTCGCTGCATCAGCGACTGATCCTTGGTGAGTTGGATTCCCTCGCCGTTGCGCACCAGGTACGCACGCGAGTCGCCCACCTGCGTGAGGTAGATGTGATCCGCCAGGACGCCTACGGCCGTGGTCGTCGTGCCCATTCCCCGCATCTCGGGGTGCTCCCTGGCGTAGGCGTTGATACGGGAGTTGGCTTCCTCGACCGATTCCTTGAGTCGATAAGCAAACTGCTGCGGCGTGTTCTCGGTATCGTTGCTCCACGAGTTCACCATGTGCTCGTAGATGGTGTCGCTCGCCATCTCGCTGGCCACCTCGCCGGCCGCGGCGCCTCCCATGCCGTCCGCCACGACGAACAGCGTCCCCTTCGGTCCGACGTCGTGCTCGCGCACCTCCGCCTGGAGAGACGCGTTCTTCGCCGAGAGGTCAGCAACCAGGAAGGTGTCTTCGTTGTGCTCGCGGGTCTGGCCGACGTCGGTCTTGCCGAAGACGGTGATCCGGATGCCGGAGCCTTTCGAGCCGAACAGTCTCACGGAGCGCAGCTCAAGAACAGGTTTCGGTACTGGCGGAACGAGTCGTTGTCCGGATCGAGCGCAATCGCGCGGTCGATCCAGCTGCACGCCTCCGCCCGGATATTGTCGTTCTCCTCCGCGTACGATTCCGCAATGACCGATGCGGCGAGCGCACGCAGGCCCGCGGGGTGCGATATGTCGTTGTAGATCCCTACGGCTTCCAGTCTGGCACCGTCCCTCGTCGAGTCTCTCACGATCTGACGGCCGATCACGAGTATCTGCTGCCGGACCGCCGCCGTGTCAACGGGGGGCGTGGCCGCCGGGGTCGTGATGACCGGTGGCGGATCGCCTCCCGCCTGAGCGGGCTGCTGTGTCTCCCCTCCCGACTCGCCGCCCGGCTGGCGCACAATATCGCCTTGGGCCACCGGCCGCGCTGTGTCCGCGCGCACGTCGACCGGGCCGCCGGCCGTCCCCTCGATCCCGGCACCCTGCTCCTCATTCCCCTGCAACATCACGACGGCGGTGCCGCCGCCGATAGCGGCCACGGCGGCGATGGAGGCGGCGATGGCCATCACCGGCTTCTTCTTGGGAGGGGGGCGCGGTGGCGAGGGTGCGGCAGCCGGCGTCTGCGGTGTGACGGTCCTCGGCTCACTCGAGACCCTGGTGGGAGTCAGCTCATCCGTGGCACGGGAGTCCATCACCTGCGTCGCACCTTCGGTATCGACCGAGAGCGGGACCTCAGCGCTGCGCACGGCGTTCTCCACGTCGCTCACGAACATCGCGGCGCTGGCGTAGCGGTCGGCGGGCATCCGTTCGAGCGCGCGATCCATCACGCCTTGTAGCCGCGGCGGCCACTGAGCGTCGGGCGCCACCTGGGCCAGCTTCAGTGGTGCGTCGGTGAGGCGCTTGACCATCGTCTCCTGCGCGGACTCGGCCTGGAAGGGGAGGCTGCCGGTGACCGAGCGGAACAAGACCAGGGCCAGGGAATAGATGTCGCTCCGGCCGTCGAGCACATCGCCCGAGAGCTGCTCCGGGCTCATGTACTCGGGAGTGCCCACCACGAGCCCCGTCTTGGTGACCTTCTGACCTTCCTCGCCCGTCATCGCCTTGGCGATGCCGAAGTCCACGACCTTCACGACGTCCGATCCGTCCCGCGCGCTGGTGAGCATGATGTTGTCGGGCTTGAGGTCGCGGTGCACGATGCCCTCGTCGTGCGCGACCTGCAGGGCGGCTCCCGTCTGCCGCACGATGCCGGCGGCCCGCTCCAGAGAAAGCCGGCCGTCGCGCTGCAACAGGTCGCTCAGCGACTCTCCCTCGATGAACTCCATCGCGAGGAAGATGGTCCCGTCCTTGGTTTCGCCGAAGTCGTAGATCTGACAGACGTTGGGATGGTTGATGCGCGCGGCGTTGGCGGCCTCGCGGTTGAACCGTGCGATGGCCTCGGGGTCGCTCGCCATGGTGGGCGCCATCACCTTGATGGCGCTCTTGCGCCGCATCTTCACGTGCTCTGCGAGGTACACCGTCCCCATGCCTCCCTCGCCGAGCTTCTTCTCGATGTGGAACTTGTCCGCGACGATGCTGCCGACGAGGTCGGCACCGGCCGCGGGGGCGTGCAGTGTGGTTCCGTCGTTGGGGCAGAACTTGGTGTCCTCAGGCCACTCGGCCCCGCAGACGGTGCACGTTTTCACGCCGTCTCGACCCGCAGCATTTTGTCGCCTACGAGGAAGCGCGAGCCCTGCTTGAGGGGGACCTCACCGCGGACCGAGACGGCGACGCCGTTGCGGCTCCCCACGTCGGCGACGACGAAGTCGGCGTCCTCGGAGCGGATCTCTGCGTGCATGCCGCTCATGGACGGATCGTACGGGAAGGTGCAGTCACCCTCGTCTCGCCCGACGCGGATGTTGCGGCCGGGGGAGAGGTGGAAGACGTCCCGGGCGGAGCCGTCGCTGCGCATCTGTGTGACGCAGGCGATGTCGGCGCTTGGCACGAGGCTCCCCATGCGACGTGTGGCGTCCCGGTCGGGCGGGTGCGGTCCCGGGTACCCGAGGCGGCGATACTCGAGCACCTGTGAGCCGATGAGGATGCGGTCGCCGTCGATCAGGCGGTGCGGCTGGTCGAGGAACAGCCAGGTGCCGTTGCGGCTCCCCAGGTCGCGCACGTGCAGCTCCTCGCCGCGTGCCATGATCTTCACGTGCAGCGGCGACATGAACACGTCCTCGGGAAACTCCAGTGCCGCGCCCTCCCGTCCGATGGTGGTCTCGCCTGCGGGCAGCGGGAAGCGGTTCGCCACGGCGCCCGACTCGTCGAGCAGCACCAGCGCGTACTGCGAGGCCGGTCCGGTCGCGAGCCGCTCGGCCGAGACGCGCTGCTGCGACACACGGCCGCTGAGGTCCAGGCCACAGGCGGGGCAGTACTTGGTGCCTTCGCCCGCCGCCGTGCCGCAGCGGGCGCACGCCGGGCCGGTGGGCGTCTGGACGACTCGCTTACCGCACTCGGGACAGAACGGCAGGCCGGCGACCACCTGCGCGTTGCACGACGGACATGTCGTGCTCTCGGCGGAGCGACGGGGCCCGGTCGCTTCCAGACCGGGGTCTTGCGGGGGTAGATAGGGGGTCAACCAAATCAAATTGACGTAGTTCGTTGGTATTGTGTAGGTTCCGCCACCATGCCACGCTCCGTCCGTCACGCCGCCCTGTGGGTTTCCGGACTGCTCGGCGCGGCATGCGCGGGTCCCTCTCCGACCGAGTTTTGGCCGGTCGAGGCCCGCGACCCGCCCGCTGCACCGCCATCGGCCGTTGGCCCCCTCGCCGTGAGCATCGTGTACCCGCGACCGCAGGAGCGGGTCGATGCGGGAGGCGGCGAGTGGTGGCTCGTGCCCGTGGACTCGACGTACGCCGTGCAGAGCCGTGACTCGACCTTTGTGTTCGGCATGACGGGGCGCAGCGACGCGAGCGTGATGGTGAACGGCGAGACCGTGCCGGTCTATCCCACCGGAGGATGGATCGCGTGGCTCCCACTCCCGCCAGACGACTCCGTGATGATCTTCGACGTGCGGGCGGTGGCCGGGGGCGACACCGCGCGTGTCACGATGGTCGCTCCCGTCGCGCAGCGGTTTCGCGCGCCGCCGGAGGGCGTGTGGATCGATACGACCTCCTTCTCGCCCTCGGGCGATCGCTGGGTGCTGCCAGACGAGGAAGTGCGCCTCGCGGTGCGGGCGAGTCCCGGCGCGACGGTGCGCCTGCTGCTGCCCGACAGCACCGACCGGCTGTTCCGTCCCGATCCGCGGCCGGATGACCTATCCTGGGGAGAGCGCGCCTTTGGCGCGGCGCCGCCAGGTGAGCGCGCCCCCCGGGCCGACCGCTACCTGGTGCAGTACGTCGGGCCACTGGGTCCCGATCCCGGCGACGTGATGGCGCCGGATAGTGCGCCTGCCGTTGAGGACTCGACCTGGGTATGGATCGAGGCGGCGCTCGGTCCCGACACGGCGCGCGCGCGCTGGCCGTTGCGCTTGGCGCTGCTGGATCCCCGCACGGCGCCCGTCGTGGTGGTGAACGACGATCCCGCGGGCACCGGCACAACCGACAGCATCCTGGCGGGACGGCCCTCGCCCTGGGGCACCTACCACTGGTTCTTCCCCACGGGCACGGTGGCCGCCGTGAGCGGGCGCTGGAGCAGCCAACTGCGGCTGCGCCTCTCGCGCGCCACGGTCGCATGGGTCGACGCGCGTGACGCCCACCCGCTCCCCAGCGGGTATCCCCCGCCCACCGGAACGGCTCGCTCGATGCGACTGACACCTGGCGAAGGCTCCGCAACACTGCGGGTGCCGCTGCCCGGCCGCGTGCCGTTCCGGATGGATGAGACCGAGACGAGCGTGCGGCTCACGCTCTACGGCGTAGCCGCCGACGTGGATTGGGTGCAGTACGGCGGCACCGACCCGTTCGTGCAACGCATCGAGTTCGCGCAGCCGCAATCGGATGTCACCGAGGTGACCGTCACGCTGGATCAACCCGTGTGGGGGTATCGCACGCGCTGGGCAGGCAACGACCTCCTGCTGGAGATCCGGCGTCCACCGCGTATCGATGCCGGAAGGCCGCTCCGGGGACGACGGATCATGCTCGATCCGGGACATCCCCCCGGCGGAGCCATCGGCCCGACGTGGGTACGCGAGCCCGATGTCGTGCTGGCCGTCGCGCTGCGGGCGAAGGCGCTGCTCGAGGCCAAGGGCGCCCGAGTGGATCTCACGCGCGAGACCGACCGGGCGGTAGGATTGGCGGACCGACCCCGGCTCGCCGAAGCCGCCGACGCCGAGGTGCTCGTCTCGATCCACGCCAACGCGCTGCCGGACGGCGTGAATCCCTTCGCGAACAACGGCACCAGCGTGTACTACTATCATCCCCGCAGCATCCCGCTGGCGCGGGCGCTGGATCGGGCGCTGGTGTACCAGTTCGGGTACCGTGACCTCGGCATGGGCCGAGGGGATCTGGCGCTGGCGCGCCCAACCTGGATGCCGGCGGTGCTCACCGAAGGGCTCTTTCTCATGCTGCCGGATCAGGAAGCGGTGCTGGCCAGCCCGGAGGGGCAGGAGCGCTACGCGCGCGGGGTCGTGGACGGGATCGAGGCCTTCCTGAGGGAACGTGCGCTTGGGCAGCCGTGACCTGATGAAGTGGGTGGCCGCCGCCGCGCTCGTGGTGGGTGTGGCACCGCCCGCCCGCGCGCAGTTGGATCCCAGCGGTGATTGGCGCACGTGGCGGAGCGAGCACTTCCGGGTGCATGGGCACGCACGCGACTCGGCGGTGGCGCTCGCGGTCGTGCGCGAGTCGGAGCGGGCCTACGCGCTGCTGGCTACGGAGCTGCGGCCGCCACGCGGGACCATCGACCTCGTCGTGGCCGACAACGTCGACTTCTCCAACGGGTTCGCCACGGTCTTTCCCTCGAACCGCCTCACCATCTACGTACGGCCGCCCACCCGCGCCACCTCGATCCTGTACTACGACAGCTGGCTGCGCATGGTGCTGGTCCACGAGTTGACCCACCTGTTCCATCTCGACCGGGCCGACGGGGTGTGGAAGGTGTTGCAGACGGTGTTCGGACGGGCACCGGGACTGTTCCCCAACGCCTACCAGACCTCGTGGGTGACCGAAGGGCTCGCCACGTACTACGAGTCGCGGTTCACCGAAGCGGGGCGGGTGACGGGGAGCTTCCACCAGGAGCTGCTCACCGCAGCGGCGCAAGATCACCGCTGGGTGCCCGACATCGACGCCACCACGGCGAGCCCGGCGTGGCCCGGCGGGAACCGCGCCTACGCGTGGGGCACCGAGTTCTTCGTACAGGAGACCAGGCTGTTCGGGGACACCCTGGTACCAGGATTCGTGGCCAACACCTCCAAGCAGATCTGGCCGTTTGGGGTGTCCGGGGCCCTGCGGGCGGCGGGCGGCGAGGGTGTGGACGACGGATGGGATCGGCTGCACGAGCGGGCCTCGGGTGGACCGTCCGACCAGCCCGACCGGGAGATCCTCGACCGGGGACTGCGGATCGAGCCCCAGCCTACCGTCTCACCCGACGGCACGCGACTGGCCTACGTGCGACGTGACGGGAGGTCGGAGACCCATCTCGTGATCCGATCGCTGGCCACCGGCGAAGAACTGGCCACCCGACGGGTCAACGCCCAACCCGAGATCGTCTGGGTGGGAGACACGCTGTACGCGACGCAGATGGACTTCCGCACACCCGTGGACGTGCGCAGCGACCTGTACCGCTGGGGGCCGGACGGCGACTGGGAGCGGGTCACCGACGCAGCCCGGCTCGCCCAGCCGTTCGCGGCGCCCGGGGGCGGTATTGGCGCCGTGGACCTGGCCGCCGAAGCCCGCCGCCTGGTGGTCGTCGAAGGCGGCAGCAAGCGGAAGCTCGAGGCCCCTCCAGCCGAGGCGTACGCGGGGGTCACGCTCTCGCCCGGGGGACACTGGCTCGCGGCCGCGCGGCACCGGGACGGGCGCTGGGACATCGCGCTGTGGCGGGTGGACGATCCCGCGGACGTGCGCATGGTGACCGACGACGCCGCGCTGGATCGCGATCCCGTGTGGACGCGCGACGGGACACGCCTGCTGTTCACGTCGGAGCGCGACGGGTTCCCGCAGGTGTACGCCTACCGTCCCGCTACCGGAGAGATCACGCGTTTGACATCGGAGCCCACGGGGGCCCGGCAGCCGGCCCCCACCCCCGAGGGCTCGCTCGTCTACAACACCCAGTTCTCCGACGGCTTCGCCCTGGTCAAGCTGGTCTCACCACGGGCGGTGACCGACGTGACAGCTCCGGGGTCGCGGCGCAGGTTCGAGCGCGCACCCGAGGTCGCGGTCGACTCTGGAGGCTATCGGCCGTGGCCGGCGTTGCGGCCCCACTACTGGATTCCGCTGGTTCACAACGAGGGTGCCACGGGGAGGTTCTGGGGCGCCGCGACGGCGGGGGTGGATCCGATCGGGCGCACCCGGTATTGGGTGGCGGCCTCGGCCGCCGTGGACCCGTTCCGGGGCGAGCTGGTGGTGGCTGGGGAGCATGCACGCTGGAAGCACGCGGCCGTGGACGCCGCGTTCGCCCAGCGGTGGGACGGGGGGCTCGGCATCACGACCGACGGGGACACGATCAGTCTCGGCGAGCGGGAGCGGTCTGCCGAGCTGGGGCTGCAGTTCCGCTGGCGGCGCTGGCGCTCGTCCCTGGTGACGCGACTCAGCGCGGGTCTCGAGCAAACCACGTTCCTGGACGACGGCGCCGGCGGCAATCTGCTGTTTCAGGGGCCCACGTTCCTCACGGGTGCCCTGGCCGCACAGGGGCTCTACGCCCAGCGGCCGGCGATGGCGATCTCGCGGGAGAACGGGGTCCTGCTCGAGGGGTTGTACCGTCATCGGGTGGCCCTTTCACCGGGCGACACCGGATGGTCCTATGAGGTGCGGGCCGGGGCGAACGGCTATCTGGCCCTCGACCTGCCGGGCTTCTCCCACTGGGTGCTGGCGGCCCGCATCACCGAGGGCCGGACCGGCGGTCCCACCCCCGACCGGTTCGCCGTCGGTGGCGAGTCGGGCGACTTCTTCGAGTTCCTCCCCGGCTACTCCCTGGGCTCGGGGCGCCGGGCCTTTCCGCTGCGCGGGTATCCGCGCAGTCCCTCGGTCTTCACCCACGCCTTCGTGGCCATCGGGGAGCTGCGCATTCCCGTCGTGGTGCTCAACAGCGGGATCTGGAAGCTGCCCTTCGTGCTGGACAAGCTGTCAGTCTCCGTGTTCGGTGAGATGGGAGGCGGATGGAACGAGGGCGACGCCCCGGCCCGCGACTGGCTGCGCGACGTGGGGGGCGAGCTGGTCTCCGACTGGGGCTTCCTGTACGATACCCCGCTGCGCGTGCGGTTCGGCGTGGCGGTGGCGCTCACCGACGGCCTGGGGGCCTCGGCTGGAAGCCCGAGGGGGTATGTCGCCTTCGGCTCCTCCTTCTAAGCCCCGGCACGAGGGCGATCCCTGCGTTGTGCAGGGTGACCAT
>JBDGXT010000066.1:0-14680 GCA_039584455.1 Gemmatimonadota bacterium | reverse complement strand
CATCTTCTCCGTGCGCACCAGCCGCCGGCTGTTCCGCGGCATGGTGGGCCTGACCGAGACCCAGAGTTGGCAGCGGGCCTTCCAGATCATCGCCCAGAAGAGCCGTTGGGATCTCACGGACCACATGGTCGAACGGCATATGAGCATCTCGTATCAGCTCGTGATGGAGCTCCTGAGCGAGAGCGAGGGAATGGTGCGGAAGCTCGACCCCGCCGGCGAAGCGTCGCTCAACCTCGCCAAGCGCATGCGGCTGGATGTGGTCCGCAGCCGGATGCCGGGTGACTACGGAACCCTCAGCGGGCTCGCCGCCGAGCACTTCGGCCTTCCCGACTACGGTCTGTCGTTCTGGGAGACTTCGAGCGCGCAGCGGCCGTGGTGGGATCGGAGCGGAGGAGACAACGGGAAGCGGCGCTGACGCGTCAGGCGCCCTCGAAGTCGCGCTCCAGCCCAGCGTAGGCAACCAGTAGCTGCTTCTGTCCCACCTCCCCGTCATCGAACAGGATCGTCACCTTCAGATCCCGTCCCTGCCCCGACAGACCCTGGATTGATCCCGAGCCGAACTTGCGGTGAAACACGCGCTCACCCTTCACGTAGCGCGGTGTGTCCTGTGATTCCTCGGCGGCGTCACCGTCGTCGATCGCGAACCAGGAGGCGAACGCCGGCTTGCGGTACAGCTCCCCGCCGAACACACCACTGGTGCGTCGCTCCTCCACGAGCTCGGTGGGGAGGGCGTCGAGGAAGCGGGACGGTGTGCCCGGCAGCAGCTGCCCGCCGCGGCGGCGAGCGCGAGCCCAGGTGACGTACACGCGATCCTGGGCGCGGGTGAGCGCCACGTAGGCGAGGCGGCGCTCTTCCTCCAGGCCGTCCTGGGTGTCGAGGGCGCGGCTCAGCGGGAACAGGCCATCCTCCATGCCGGCGAGAAGCACCACGGGCCACTCGAGTCCCTTGGCCGTGTGCACGGTCATCAGGGTGACGCCTTCCGCATCGCCGTCGGTCACCCCCTCAGGGGATGTGAGGGCGGTGCTCTGGAGGAACTGCTCCACGACGGAGCCCGTCTCGTCGCTCTCCTCGGACCACTCCGCGGCTGCCGCCACCAGCTCCCGCACGTTCTCCATCCGCTCGAGTCCCTCGAACCCCTCGCGTTGCAGGTGGGCCTCGTACTCGATGCGCGCGATGATCTCCTCGAGGAGCGTGGCAGGACTGGCGTCGGGAAGCAGCGAGCGGAAGCTCTCGATGAGCTGTGCGAACTCCTGGAAGCTCTGCTTGGCCTGGGGCCTGAGGTCCAGCACACGGCTGGCGACGCCTGCTGTGGCAAGCAGTGGCTTCCCCCACTGCGCGGCGGACTGCTGCAGGGTGCGCAGGCTCCCGAGCCCGAGGCCCCGGCGCGGCACTTGAACCGCCCTGAGAAACGCCTCGTCGTCGGCGGGATTCGTCACCAGCCGCAGGTAGGCCAGCAGGTCCCTGACCTCGCGCCGCGCATAGAAGCTCACCGCCCCCACGACTCGGTACGGAATGGCCGCCCGGCGGAACGCGTCCTCGAACGCTCGCGACTGTGCGTTGGTCCGGTACAGTACGCTCATGTCACCGTACACGAAGTGCTCCGACGTAACACTCTCGCGGAACTCCCGAGCCACCCATTCCGCCTCGTCGCGTTCGTCCGCTGAGGCCACGAGCACCACGGGGTGTCCGCCCTGCCGCGACGTGAACAGGGTCTTGCCGAGCCGCCGCTCGTTCTCGGCGATGACGCCGTTGGCGGCGTCCAGGATCACCTGAGTAGAGCGGTAGTTCTCCTCGAGGCGAACCAGTTCCACGTCGGCAAAGTCTTCGCGGAAGTCCAGCATGTTGCGCACGTCGGCGCCACGCCACGCGTAGATCGATTGGTCGTCATCTCCCACCACGCAGACGTCACGGTGCTGCGCGGCGAGCTGCCGCACGAGGAGGTACTGCGCCCGGTTCGTGTCCTGGAATTCGTCCACCAGCACGGACTCGAACCGTTGCTGGTAGAACGCGAGCCGGTCGGGATGCTCACGCAGCAGCGTGAGCGGGTGCAGCAACAGGTTGTCGAAGTCCATGGCGTTGGCGACTGCCAGTGCCTTGTCGAGCTCGTGATAGATCTCGGCGGCCGCGCGCGTCACCTTGTCCTCGGCGGCGGCGCCCATCTCTTCCGCCGTGACCAGCCGGTTCTTCGAAGCCGAGATGAGGGAGAGAATGTGGCGGGGTGGGAACGAGCGGGGTGCGTACCCGCCGCGCTCCAACAGGCGCTTGATCAGCGCGAGGCGGTCGTCCTCGTCGTAGATCGAGAACTGGGGCGTGAACCCGAGGCGGTGTGCCTCGCGGCGCAGGAGTCGGGCGCAGAGGGAGTGGAAGGTGCCGATCCACAGACCGGCGGGCTCCCGGCCCAGGAGCGCCGCCACGCGACGCCGCATCTCCCCCGCCGCCCGGTTGGTGAAGGTCACGGCGAGGATGCGTTCGGGCCGGACCCCGTGTGCGCTCACCAGGTGGGCCACTCGCGTCGTGAGCACCCGGGTCTTCCCCGAGCCGGCCCCGGCCAGCACCAACAACGGGCCGTCCCGATACTCGACGGCCCGTCGCTGTTCGGCATTTAGGGAGACATCAGTCACTACGCTCGCCCTCGGCGGCGACGGGAAGCTCGGCCACGAACATTGCTCCCGTCGTGGAGGGCGCGATCTCGATGTGTCCCCCATGCACGTCTTCCACGATGCGCTGCGCGAGGGCGAGGCCGATCCCCCACCCGCCCGACTTGGTCGTCACGCCTGGCTCGAACAGATTGGCACGGACCTCGGGCGGTATGCCAGGTCCGTCGTCGGCGACCTGAATGCGGGCGTGGTCGCCCTTGTCCTCGACCGTGACACGAATCGTCCCACCGCGACCGCTCAGGGCATCGACCCCGTTGCGCACGAGCGCCTCCAGCGCCCACTCGACGAGCACCGCGTCGCCGGTGATGCTGGGTCCCGCCGCCGGCGCATCCACCACGATGGCGATGGAATGGGCGTGGCGCGGCAGGCGCGGCTCGAAGTACGCGGCAATGCGCTCGGCCATCGTTCCCAGACCCACCTGGTCTCGACGGGCAGGCCGCCCAATGCGCTCGAACCGCTGCGCCACACGGTGCAGCCGCTCCAGGTCGTTGCGCAGGTTATCGGCGATCTCCGGTGAGGGCGTGGCGCCGTCTTCCAGGCGGTCCACCCAGGCGCCCGCGCTCATCAGCGGCGTCCCGAGCTGATGCGCCGACTCCCTCGCCATGGCGACCCACAGGCGATCCCGGTCCCGCGTTACCGCGCTGCGGTATGCCCAGATGCCGACGGCGATCGCGGCGACGAGGAGCCCCAGCTGGAAGAACGTGAGTCTGGTGAGCCGCCGCTGGGCGGGGTGTGCGCCAAAGTGGAGTTGTCCGATGCCCGGCACGGCAATCGGAGGGTTCGCCTGGTCCAGCTCGCGGATGTACTCCCCCAGGCGCGAGTCGTTCGGTGTGAGCTCCTCGGGGAGGTTCGCCACCGCCGTGGGTTGTCCGAAGGTGTCGGTGACGACCAGTGGAATGCCGCTCGCCGTGATCTCGGAGACGAGGTCGAACAGTGTCTCGGTATCCACTCCCGGGGTGGGATCCGCGAGCGCGGCCGTGATGCGGGCATAGATATGGGAGGCCTCGCGGGCCTCCACGCGCAGGTGGTTCACTACCGCCCACGCCTGCCACAGCGACACCCCGACGACGACCACCACCAGCGCGAGGACGATCTCCGGCCCGGCGCGCCGGAGCTGTGCTGCGATCCTACGCGCGTTCACCGGGAGTTAGGCGATCGGTGCCGAGGTACGGCACCAGCGCTTCGGGGATGCGCACGCTCCCATCCTCCTCCTGATTGTTCTCCAGCAACGCGATGATCGTGCGCGGCAGCGCCACTCCGGACGCGTTGAGCGTATGGACGAATGCTGGCTTCGCGTCCGGGCGCGGTCGGTATCGGATGTTTGCCCGACGTGCCTGGAAGTCGGTGCAGGTCGAGGCGCTCGATGCCTCGAGCCAGGTGTCGACCCCGGCGGCCCACACTTCCAGGTCGTAGGTCTTTGCACTCGCGAACCCGACATCGCCGGCTGCGAGTAGCACCACGCGGTAAGGGATCTCGAGTCGCTGCAGCACCGCCTCGGCGTGTCCCAACAACTTCTCGTGCTCCGCGGGGGACGCCTCCGGCTCGCAGAACCGCACCAACTCGACCTTGTCGAACTGGTGCACCCGGATCAGGCCGCGCGTGTCCTTCCCGGCGGCGCCGGCCTCGCGCCGAAAGCACGGCGTGTAGGCGACGTAGCCTCGTGGCAGGGCGTCGGCCGACAGGATCTCGGTAGCATGCAGGTTCGTCACCGGGACTTCGCCCGTGGGAATGAGGTACAGGCCGTCCTCGGTCACGTACATGGTGTGCTCGAGGTCCGGGATCTGGCCGGTTCCGCGCGCGGCGTCGCGGTTCACGAGATACGGTGGACCGACCTCCAGGTAATCGTGCTCGGTGGTGTGCAGGTCGATCATGAAGTTCACGAGGGCTCGCCCTAGCTTCGCGCCGATGCCGGTGAACAGCGGGAACCCGCTGCCCGAGATCTTCGCGCCGCGCGGCAGGTCGAGCATGCCCAGAGCCTCGCCGAGTTCCCAATGGGGCTTCGGAGAGAACTGGAGCGAGGGAGGCTCTCCCCAGCTCCGCACCACCGCATTGGCCGATTCGTCACCGTCGGGGAGCTCGGGGAGCGGAGGGTTGGGGAGCAACAGCATGTGCTCCTCGAGGTCCTGTTCGACGACGCGCACCTGTTGATCGAGCTGCTTGATCGCATCGCTCACCCCCTTGAGCTGGGCGATCAGGTCCGCGGCGTCGATTTGCTCCCGCTTGCGTCGGGCAACTTCCTCCGACGCCTGGTTGCGCTCCGCCTTGAGCTTCTCGGCGCGCTGCAGCAAGCCCCGCCGCTCCTCGTCGAGTCGCAGTACCTCGTCCAATGTCTCGTCGGTCTTGCCACCCCGGCGCGCGAGCGCTGCCCGAATGGAGTCGGGCGACTCGCGGAGCAGGCGGAGGTCGATCACGGGATCAGTTGACGGGGAGGCCGGGTTCGAGGTCGCGGTATCCGCAGTTGCCGTTGAGCAGCTGCTTGAAATCCACGGTGCGTGCTTGGGAGTCGATGGCCAGCACCTCGAACTTCCCATAGCGTGGGAGCTGTGCGGCGACCTGGCAGCCATCCTGCGTGAAGCGGGAACGGACGACGAACACGTCGCCCACCTTGATGGGCACGACGCTGTCGATCACGTACCCCTCCTCCGGCGCCGTGAGCACGGAGTCGAACGGCACCGACTGGGGGACGATGCCCGCCTCGGTGCGGTTCCCCAGCATGGAGGCCGTCAAGAGCAGCCCCCCGGCCGTTGCATCGAGCTCGAATGCGAAGTCGAACGAATCGCCGAGGTCGAGCCGCACGAGGACACCGCGCACCACGTCCATGGCACTCGGGTCCGAGACTGCCGTGCCGGAGAGGGCGTAGAACGTGCTCGTGTCCACCACGTTCTCGAAGGTCGGAGGCGGCAGGCCAATGTCCTCGCCGCAGCCGGCGATGCTGCCGAGCAGCGTGGCGGCCACTGCGCCCAACCAAATACGCGACAACGATATACGAGTCATGGGAGATCGTCGAACTCTACTGAGCACTCGGGGGTCGGTCAAGCCGTCATGTTCGCTTGACTTCACTTGAGAGCGCGCCTAGCTTGGCCGCCATGCCGACCATTCGGGACGTGGTGCAGACGTTGGGGCAGCGCGAGGGCGTCGACGCGGTGATCGTGCTGGGTCGCGACGGTCTCACGATCGATGCGCATATCACCGACGGACTCGATCCGGACGGGCTGGCGGCATTGGTCCCGTCGGTCGTGGCGGCGTGCAACCGACTGGGCGCAGCGGCCGGGCGAGGCGGCTTCGGCATGGGGATCGTGGAGTACGACCAGGGCCTTGCGTTGGTCAGCGAGATTACACCGGAGACCCTTCTCACCGTGTTCATCAAGGGAGGCAGGAACGTCGGCAGCCTCCTCTACGAGCTGCAGCGGCACCGCGCAGCCATCGCCGAACTCCTGTAACCTGCAGTGCGGCGGCCCACGCGTCGTCCTGCTCCCCGTTCCATCGCTAGCGACGAGCTCGTGAGGAGCACTCCATGAGTCGGTGGGCCACCGTGTTGGCGGGCGGATCGGGCACGCGCTTCTGGCCGCTGTCGACACCCTCCAAGCCGAAGCAGTTCCTCTCGCTGGCCGGGGACCAGCCGCTGCTGGTCGAGGCGGTCGCGCGCCTCCGCGGGGTGATTCCCCCCGATCACGTGCTCGTAGTAACGGGCGCAGCATACGTGGATGCGACCAGAGCGCTGCTCCCCGAGCTTCCCAAGAGCAACGTGCTGGGCGAGCCCCAGGCCGCCTCAACCGGCCCTGCCCTGACGTGGGCGACGGCGGTCGCGCGCGAGCGCGACGCCGACGCGGCGGTGCTCTCGCTGCACGCCGACTGGTTCGTGGGAGACGACGAGGCGTTTGGCAGGACGGCGGCCCGCGCGCTCGAGGTGGCTGAGCAGCATGACGTGCTCGTGACGGTGGGCATCGTGCCCACCCGTGCCGACACGGGGTACGGCTACATCCAGCCTGGCGAGCCGCTCGAGGGCGATGCGCGACGGGTCGCACAGTTCATCGAGAAGCCCGACGCGGTGCGGGCCGCGGCGCTGATCGAACAAGGGGCGCTGTGGAACAGCGGGCTGTTCGCCTGGACGGCACGACGTTTCTTCGCCGAGACCGATGCGGTGGCGCCCGAGATCGCGCCCCACGTGGCGCGACTCGTGGAAGGCGACGTGCAGGGGTTCTTCGGTGCGGTCACGCCAATCGCGGTCGACCTCTCCCACTTCGAGCGCAGCAGCCGGGTCGCCGTCGTCCCCGGGATGTTCCCCTGGGATGACGTGGGAACGTGGGCGGCGCTAGCGCGGGTGCGGGCGACCGACGTAGGTGACAACGTCACGGTCGGTGACTCGGTGGTGCGCGACGCGGAGCGCTGCATCCTCTGGGCCGACGACGGACCGGTGCTGGCGGACGGCGTGCAGGACCTGGTGGTGGTACGTGCCCACGGGGTCACGCTGGTGACCACCCGTGAGCGGTCGGCACATCTCAAATCGCTGCTCGAGTCCCTGCCGCCCGCGCTGCGGGACCTGCCCTCATGATCGGTCTCTATCTGCTCGAGCCTGACGCCCCGGCCGCCTGGTTCCCGTTTGCGGACAGTCGCCCAGTCGCCGAGTTGCGTGCGGGCGCCTGGCTCATTCGAGAGCGCTGGGAGGCCGTTGCGAAGACCGAGGCCAACGGGATCTTCGGCCCCGAGCACCTGCACGGGTTCACGGAGGAGGGTGTGCCCCCCGTGCGGGCCGTTGAGGCAGTCGAGGGACCGGCGGTGGTGGGGCGCTCCGACTTCGCCCCGTCCGGCGTGGGGCCGGACCTTCCCGCCGACCCGGCACGCCTGGTCAACGACGGCGAGACGGTGGGTTGGTGGGTGCCCGAAGGCGTGCGCTGGGAGCCCAGCGCCGAGTTTGCTGCCGAGGTCGAGCTGGACGGGATGGTGCTGCACGGCAGCTACGACCTCATCACGGCCCTCGAACACCTGTTGGTGGCCGACGCTGCGGATTTCACCCACGAACCGGGCGATCGGGTGCCCGATGGCTGCGTGGTGATCGGCGATCCCACCGACGTGGTGCTGCTGGGCGCGGCCGTCGAGCCTGGCGTGGTTTTCGACGTGCGGCATGGCGCGGTCGTGCTGGAGCAGCACACCTACGTGAAGGGTGGGACGCGGTTCGAGGGCCCGGTGTACGTGGGACCCGGGTGCGAGGTGTTCGGGGGCGAAGTGACGCGCTGCAGCATCGGCCTGCGCAGCAAGGTGCGCGGCGAGCTCCACAGCACGGTGTTCTTGGGATACGCCAACAAGGCCCACGACGGCTTCGTGGGACACTCCGTGGTCGGCCGCTGGGTGAACCTCGGCGCGGGAACGACCACGTCTGACCTGAAGAACACGTACGGCTCCATCCACCTGAGCGTGGCCGGCGAGCGGATCGAGACGGGACGGCTCAACGTCGGCACGCTGTTCGGCGATCACGCCAAGACAGCGCGATGGGGAAACCGTCAACCGCGACGGGTTCCTCACCGTTGCCACCCGGATCATGCCGCGCCGCCAGGTCGCGATGACCGACGGCATCCGCGCCAGCCTGGAGCGGATCTACCACCACGCCGTCACCGGATGAGGGTCGCGGTGCTCGGCTCCGGGAGTCGCGGTAATGCGATCGCCGTGAGCAGCCGCGGCCGCGCCATCCTGATCGACGCCGGCTTCGGCTCTCGCACGCTCAAGCAGCGGGCCGAGGCCGCGAGCGTCGATCTGGACCGGCTCGAAGCGGTCGTCCTCACCCACGAGCACGGCGATCACACCCGCGGTGCCGCCGCAATCGCGCAGCGCGGCGGCTGCGCGGTGTACGGATCGCCCGGAACTCTGGCGGCGCTGCAGGATCGCATGGCGGGTGTCGAGACCGCTCCGCTCCCGACGCACGAGTCGGTGACCATCGGACCCTTCGCCGTGCGGGCGTGCCGCACCAGCCACGATGCGCGAGAGCCGGTGGCCTTGCTGCTCAGCGAAGCGCGGTCGGGCGAGCGCGTGGGGATCGCCTATGATCTCGGCCGACCGACCGCCCAGGTGCGCTACCTCCTGCAGGAGGCCACCTGCCTCATTCTGGAGGCGAATCACGACGATCTGCTGTTGCGCAGGGGGCCCTACCCCGCCGCGGTGCGTGAGCGGATCGCCGGACCCGGCGGTCACCTCTCCAACCGGGAAGCCGCCGAGTTCCTCGCCGAGCTGTGGCACCCCGGACTCCATACCGTGGTGCTGGCCCATCTCAGCGACCGCTGCAACAAGCCGGAGCTCGCCAAGGCGGCCGTCGAGAGCGCGTTGAAAGGCCGTGGGTTTCGGGGAGGTGTGCTGGTCGCCGCGCAGGACGCGCCGCTGATACCGTTCGAGGTGAAGGCGGAGCAGTACGCCCTCGACGGGTTGGATTAGCCGGGGGGCAGGGCCTCTACACGGTCCAGGGGCGTCACCTGCGGCTCCCACTCCCGCATCATCTGCGTGAACGCGTGGGCGGCCTCCCCGTCGAACTCGTGGCCTGACCGTTCCTCGAGGTAGGCCAGCACCATCGCCGCCGGCCAGGAGTCCCGGTAGGGTCGGTTACTGCGCAGCGCATCGTACACATCGCACACGTGCACCAGTCTCGATGCGCGATGGCACTCTCGTTCGAACTTGAAGGACGGATACCCTCCGCCGTTGATCATGATGTGGTGTTCGTAAGCCACCACGGCCGCGAGGTCGAGCTCGGGACTCGACGTGATGATGATGCGCGCTCCCTCGGCGGGGTGGCGACGCATGATCTCCCGCTCCCGCTCCCCCCAGCCGCTCTTCTTCGTGAGGACCTCGTACGGGATGGCGGTCTTGCCGATGTCATGCAGCAGGCCTGCGACACCGAATGCGCGCACGTCCCGCGCGCCCAGGCCGAGCCACTCGGCCAACGCCATCGTGAGGACGCACACGTTGAGCGCGTGTGTGGTCGTGTACTCATCGACCTGCCGCAGCTTGAGTAGCGGAACCAGCATAGCCTGATCGCCGTGCATCGCCACAGTGAGGGCCCGCACCACGGCCTCCGCCTCCACGAGGGGGAGCGGACGCTGCTCAGATACCTCCTGGTGCATCCACTGGATCGTGTCTACCTCTTCGCGCAGCGAGTAGGAAACCTCGGCCGTCGTGATCTGGTGAGACTCGAGTTCGTTGGCGCCCTGGATACCGAGGACGCCGAAGCGGATACCGCTGGGCCGCATCTGGCGCGCTTCGGCCGAATCGATGTACTGCAGCGTGAGGCGCGCGAGCGTCTCACCCAGGAAGTCCTCCAGCTCCTCGCGCGTGGCCGTGCGGTCGAACTGGAGCCGCTGGATGCCCGCGTCGGCCAGGCGCTGACTCCATTCCCAGGCACGCATCTCGCGCAGGGGCATCGTGCGGTACACCACCTCGTCGTCCAGAAAGGAGAACTCGGGGCGCTCGTCCTCGCTCAACAGGTCATGTAGCCGCTCGAACGCCAGGTCCAAGGCGCGCTCGCGGGAGCGGTGCCCTGTTGGGTACAGCCCGAAAGAGGAAAGCGCCTGAGCCAGCGCGTTGAGGAAGGCGACGGCCTGGGTCACGGGGCCGCGTCCCCACCGGCCGTGGCGGCACGTGCGACCTCGGGATCCTTCGACTTGGCGGCGGCGGCGAGTGCGCGCGCTGCGCCGGGATCGTCGCTCCGGTGTCGCAGCGCCTCCAACGCTGCCAGGTACTCGGGCGACTTGGGCGGGAGCGTCATCCAGAACAGCCGGCGACGCGGCTCCGCAAACCCGAGCAGGGTCTGCAGGGCGAGGGTGTGCCCGGAGCGGCCCAAGGCCCGCAGCGCCATGAGCCGCAGATCCCGATCGGCCTCCCGCTCCACCCGCGACACGAGGAGAGACACCGCGGTGTCGGGACAGCCCTCCTGCGCCGCCGCCACCCCGATCCGGACGGTGCGCTCCTCATCGTCCGTCAGGGCCTGGCAGATGGCCCGCTCCCGACCCGCCGGGTCCTTGAGCATGATGCGGATTGCCTCGAGCCGTACCCGGCCATCTTCGCTCTTGAGATAGCCGGCGGCGTTGAATCCCAGTGGCGGCTCGGGGAGCTCGGCAATGATGGTCAACATGTTGCGCTGCACGTGACCCCGCGGATCATTGAGGCGCGCTGCTGCGAGAGGGCCGACCTCCGACCCCAGACGCACGATGCGATGGATCAGCGCCTGCCGGGTCTGCCGCGACTCCGACTCTGCCAACACTTCGAGCATCGGCTCCGCTGCGTCCCGCCCAACGCGCCGCAGCAGCAGATCCAACGTCTCCTGATCGAACGGCTGCGCGGCGGCCACCCGACCCACCATTTCGGGAGTGCCGACTTGCTGCCATACGGCTTCGGTGACTGTGGGTGACTCCTCTTCTTGCAGGGTGTTCAGCACCCAGTTGAGCTCGCCGGCGTCGGCCAGGCTGTCGACGGCATTCGACACGGGCTCACCCATTGCGTCCACTTCGAGGGCCATCTCGAGCACGCGCTTGGGTTCCGGTGCAAACCGCTGTTCCGGTGAGACGGCGTACATGGACCGTGCTTCCGTCATGCGCGACAGTGCCGCACCGTACGCGTCAGGTGTGGTGTCCCCCAGGGACCAGCCCTCGATCAACTCGGCGACTTGCTCGCGCAGAGTGGAGTCGGCTTCGAGGCGTCGGCGTCCGCCCCCGCGCTCCGCGTGCTGCGCCAGCTTCGTGAGCATGCGCATCAGTGAGTGGGAGATCACCTGGTTCTCGGCGCGTCCGGCGGCCTGGACGATGTCGAGCACTGCATCCACCGCCATCCCCTCGGAGGCGTTGAGCAGGAACTGGCGCCGTTGCGCCCGGTCACCGCCCATCTCGAGCAAACGGTCCAGAGTGGACGGGTCCAAGTGGTCGACCAGCTTCGACATCCGCTCCTTGAGCTCGGCAGACTCACGGCCGCCGCTGGAGCGTACCTCTTCGGCGATCTGCAGCATGTACCCGACGATCACCTGATCGTAGGCAGCGGTCTTGGGATGCTCGATGATCGCCTGCGCCACACTGGAAGGGTCGGTGTCGGCATCGTCGGCATGGCCGGCTTCGTCGGTCTCGGCCATCGCCGCCCGGGCCAGGCCCACCCACAGGTGGGCGCCCCGTGTGCGCTGCTCGCCCGTCTCTTGCTGCTCAGCGCCCTCGTCTTCGTCGATCAACTCCAGCCGCTCGTACGTGAGGGGGAAGAGCTGGACGTGGGCCCACGCCGCCAGCGGCTCCGGGGGCCCCAGTCCCAGGGGCTGCCCTGTGTGGTCTGCCTCGACGGCGAGCAGCCTCAGGACCTCGCGCAACTCCTGCTGTTCGATGCCGCGCCGCAACGTCAGGGCGCCGAGGTGATGCCGGTGGAGTCGCGCTGCAAGGTCGCTCAACACGGGATTCTTGGGGTCGGTGGCCACCCCTTCGATCACGAGCTGGCTGCGCGCGACACCGAGCGACAGCGTGCCGCGGTTCGCGAGGAGTGGCTCCACCCGCAGGATGACGCGGTCCACTGCCGGCGCGAGCGATGGGTGACCGCCCGGGTACATCGCGTGTTTGTTGAGAGCGATCGAGAACTCGATCAGGAAGTCGGAGAGGTCGCGCGTGAGGCTCGCCTTCTCGGGCTTGGCACCGGGGGCGCTACCGGTGGGCTCCTTGGTCATCGAACCCGGAGTGCGTTTCGTCGCATCAAGGTTCCGGCGTGCTGTCGGTCGGCATCGGCGGTGCGGCTGGCACCTCGACACCGTCGGGAAGCGCCGAAGGTGGCCCGATCCGCTTGAGATCGTAGGGCTCCTCCAGGTCCCCGCCGGAGAGTGTGAGCGTCCGCCCGCGTAGCACGTAGTTGTATCCCACCCACTCGTCCCCGAACGCGATGAAGATCGTGTCGGCGATCATGCGCCAGCGCACGATCTCCTCGCCGAAGCTCGCCGAGGAATCGGCGCGCACGACGACGGTCTGTGGACCGTCGGGCGTGTCGACCTGCCACGTCCCGGAGACGTCGGCGTCCTGGGCCGCCAGTACAGGCGGTACCAGGAGCAGCAGGCTCAGGGCGAGTGCCGACGGACGGATGCTCATGCGGTCATCATCTTATTCGGGCCGAAGTTACAGTCTCACGAGGAGGGACGCCATCTTGTCTGGGCCCCGCGCGCGACGGTATACCCCGGACACCGGTGAAGGTGCGGCGCGGCTTGGACGACGAAGCGCCCCGGAGATTCCGGGGCGCCTCGCGTCCTGCCTGCGGCAGGCGACCGAGCCAACGCTCGCGTCGCGCTGTCGACTAGTACATCCCGCCCATCCCGCCACCCGGCGGCATCGGGGGCATCTTCTCTTCTTCCTTCTTCTCGACCACCACGCACTCGGTGGTGAGCAGCAGGCCGGCGACCGACGCCGCGTTCTGCAGTGCGGTGCGCGTGACCTTGGTGGGGTCGATCACGCCGGCCGCCACGAGATCCTCGTACGTGTCGGTCTGGGCGTTGTAGCCGAAGTTCTTCTCCTTCTTGTTCCTGATCTTGTCGACCACGATCGAGCCCTCGACGCCGGCATTGCTCGCGATGATGCGGGTGGGCTCCTCGAGCGCGCGGCGCACGATAGCGATGCCGACGGTCTCGTCGTCGTCGTTGCCGGTGAGCTTCTCGAGCTTCGCCTGGGCGCGCAGCAGGGCGACGCCGCCACCGGGCACGATGCCCTCCTCGACGGCAGCGCGGGTCGCATGGAGCGCGTCCTCGACCCGGGCCTTCTTCTCCTTCATCTCGGTCTCGGTCGCGGCACCCACATTGATCACGGCCACGCCGCCGGCCAGCTTGGCCAGCCGCTCCTGCAGCTTCTCCTTGTCGTAGTCGGACGTGCTCTTGTCCACGGCCGCCTTGATCTCCTGGATCCGGCCCTGGATCTTGTCCGCCTCGCCGGCGCCATCCACGATCGTCGTGTTGTCCTTGTCGATCACGACGCGCTTCGCCTGGCCCAGGTCACTCAGCACCGCGTTCTCGAGCTTGAAGCCAAGCTCCTCGGAGATCACCTGCGGCGCGCCCGTGAGGATCGCGATATCCTGCAGCATGGCCTTGCGCCGATCGCCGAAGCCGGGCGCCTTCACGGCGCATACCTTGAGCGTGCCACGCAGCTTGTTCACGACCAGCGTGGCGAGCGCTTCGCCCTCGATGTCCTCCGCGATGATGAGCATCGGCTTGCCGGTCTGCGCGACCTTCTCGAGCACCGGCAACAGGTCCTTCATGGCCGAGATCTTCTTGTCGTGGATCAGGAAGTACGCGTCCTCCAGGACGGCCTCCATCTTCTCCGGGTCGGTCACGAAGTAGGGCGAGAGGTAACCGCGGTCGAACTGCATGCCGTCCACGGTCTCCAGTGTGGTCTCGAGACCCTTGGCCTCCTCCACCGTGATCACGCCGTCCTTGCCCACCTTCTCCATCGCGTCGGCGATCAGGTCGCCGATCTCCTGGTCGTTGTTGGCCGAGATCGAGCCGACCTGGGCGATCTCCTTCTTGCCCGCCGTCTCCACGGAGAACTTCTTCAGCTCCGCCACCACGGTCTCGACGGCCTTCTCGACGCCGCGCTTGATGGCCATCGGGTTGATGCCCGCGGTGACGCTCTTGAGGCCCTCGCGGAAGATCGCCTGGGCCAGCACCGTGGCGGTGGTCGTGCCGTCACCCGCCACGTCGGACGTCTTGGTCGCCACTTCCTTCACCATCTGGGCGCCCATGTTCTGGACGGGGTCCTCTAGCTCGACCTCCTTGGCCACCGTCACGCCGTCCTTGGTGACCGTCGGGCTGCCGAATTTCTTGTCGATGACGACGTTGCGGCCCTTGGGGCCCAGTGTCACCTTGACGGCCTCTGCCAACTGATCGACGCCGCTCTTCAGCGCTCCGCGCGCGTCGACGTCGAAGTGCAGTTCCTTCGATGCCATGTCTCAGCTACCTCTCTTCCTCACTCGACCACCGCGAGGACGTCTGATTCCTTGATGATGAGGACTTCCTCGTCGCCCACGCGGACGTCCGTGCCGGCGTA